>NZ_JBEOVJ010000020.1:0-107718 GCF_040295435.1 Streptomyces sp. NPDC002809 | reverse complement strand
CGGGCCGCGGACCGCCCCCCCGCCGGGGCCCACCCCGTTCGTCCGTCCGGGATCAGCCGTGCATCACCGGGGCCGCCGCGGGAGCACGCTCCGGCTCCGGCTCGCTGTGGTCCAGGTCGGGCAGGCGGGTCAGGGCGCGCGGTGTGCGCCAGTTCCGCTCGCCCAGCAGCGCCATCACGGAGGGCAGCAGGACCATCCGCACGATCGTGGCGTCCAGCAGCACCGCGACGGCCAGGCCCACGCCCATCTGCTG
Organism: Streptomyces sp. NPDC002809; assembly: GCF_040295435.1. Lineage (NCBI taxonomy): Bacteria > Bacillati > Actinomycetota > Actinomycetes > Kitasatosporales > Streptomycetaceae > Streptomyces > Streptomyces sp. NPDC002809. The sequence goes on along the minus strand of NZ_JBEOVJ010000020.1, from coordinate 107,465 downwards.
CATGTCCTGCATCGACAGCGTCCCGAAGACCGAGAACACCGCCACCATGATCACGGCCGCACCGGTCACCGCGCCGGCCGTGCGCCGGATGCCCTCGTCGATCGCGGCCCGGGTCGAGAGACCGCGGCCATGGGCCTCGCGGATCCGGGAGACCACGAAGACGTGGTAGTCCATCGAGAGTCCGAACAGGACCACGAGGACGAACAGCGGCATCCAGGACTCGATCGCGCCGACCCCCTCCGAACCGATCAGCGAGGCGCCCCAGCCGTGCTGGAACACGGCGGTCATCACGCCGTAGGCGGCGGCGACCGAGAGCAGGTTGAGCAGGATCGAGGTCACGGCGATGACGTAGCTGCGGAAGCAGAACAGCATCAGCAGGAAGGTCACCGCGGTGATGAAGAGGAAGACGGGCGCGATGCCGCGCTTCAGCTGGTCGTTGAAGTCCACCGACCCGGCCACCTCACCGGTGACATGGGCCCGGGCACCCGTGCCGTCGAACGCGGCCGGCAGCCGGTCCTCCCGCAGTTCGGACAGACCGGCCTCGCCGCCGGGCAGCGGTACCTCGATCTCGGCGACGTTCTGCGCCGGGTGGACGGTCACCTTGTCGAAGCCGGCGAGCGCCTTGCGTACGGCCGGTGCCTCGATGTCGTCCGCCTCGACGACGACCTGTGCGGGGGCGGGACCGCCGGGGAACGTCTCACTGATGTGCCGGTAGGCGACCGACAGCGGGGAGTCCGACCCGAACTGCTTCTCCAGGCCCAGCGACTCGGTCTTCATGCCGAGGGCCGGCGCGGCGAGCACCAGCAGCACGACGACGGAGGCGGCGGCGAAGAACTTCGGCTTGGCCAGGACGGGCCGCAGCAGCTTGCCTGCGATCCTGCCGCTCTCCTTCTTGCCGCGCTTGTCGCGGCGGTTCAGCAGCGGCACCCGTCCGGCGTCGATCCGGTCGCCCAGCCAGGAGAGCAGTGCGGGCAGGACGGTCACGGAGCCCATCATGGCGATGAAGACCACGATGATCGTGGCCAGGGCGAAGCCCTTGAACAGCAGGAGCCCGGACAGGAACATGCCGGCCATCGCGACCATGACGGTCAGCCCCGACACGAGCACGGACCGGCCGCTGGTCGCCGCGGCGATGCGCAGCGCCGTCTCGGCGTCGCGCCCGGCGGCCCGCTCGTCACGCTCACGCCGCAGGTAGAAGAGGCAGTAGTCGACGCCGACGGCGAAGCCCATCAGGAACATCACGGAGTACGTGGTCTGGAAGAGGTGCAGCTGGTGGCTGGCGAGCGAGAGGAGGCCGAAGGCCGCCAGGCACGCGGTCAGTGCGAGGCCCACGGGCAGCAGGGCAGCGACCACCGCGCCGAAGGCGACGAGCAGGATGCCGAGCGCCAGGGGTACGGCGGTGAACTCGGCCTTCTTGAAGTCCTCGGAGAGCAGATCGCCGAGCCACTTCCCGGCACTGGCCTCGCCGAACTGGCGGACCGTCACGTCCGCCCGGTCCTCCTGGACCCCGGACACGGCGTCCAGGACGGGCTGCACCCGGTCGGCGGAGGTGGCCGCGTCGCCCTTCATCTCGAAGGTGATCAGTGCGTCCCTGCCGTCCTCGGAGACGACCGGCTCGGCGAGGCCCGTCACCTCACCCGTCCTCCCGAGGGCCGTGGACAGCTCCGCCGCCGCCTTCCGCCAGCCGTCGGGCTCGGCCGACGACACCATGACCATCTCGCCGGCCCGGTGGCCGAGGCCGGCGTCGGAGAGGATCTGCTCGGCCCGGGCCGAGTCGCCGGCCCCGTTCTCCGCGTTCGTCATCTCGACCATGCCCGACGCACCGCCGATGCCCGCGGCGAGTACGACGAAGAGCAGCCAGCCGAGAACGGCCGTCTTGCGATGGTGCGCGCTCCACACACCGATACGTGCCGCGAGATTACGCCTCATGGCGTTGTTCGCCCCCTGATGTAGACGTCGGACCGGACACCACGAATCTAGGAATTCCGGGCCTGCCGCCCCAGCCGTCGAGGCCCCCACTCGGCGGGACGTAGGGCGAGGTCGCGGGGGTGGTGCCAGGTACACCCCCGCCCGGTGGCAGGACGGCTGACGCCCATGGCGCCCGACGGGCCAGACTGTGTGCGGAGCGGGGCGGGCCGGCACGGCGGCCCGCCGCGCGAGACGAGGGAAGAGGGACCAGCATGGACGCGAAGCAGGGACGGATCAGAGCGGCGTTGCTGGCCGCGGGGCGCGGGCTGGTGCTGTCGATCGCCGCGACGGTGGGGTCGATCACGCTCTTCGTACTGACGGTGCTCTCCATCGCCTTCATCCCGCTGGGCATCGGCCTGGTCACCACCCCCCAGGTGCTGGAGGCGGTCCGCAAGCACGCCAATCAGCGCCGGCTGCTGGCCATCACCTGGTCCGACGTCCGTATCCCGGTCCCGTACCGGCCGCTTCCGAAGGACGTGCGCAGCGGGTTCACCGGGCAGGTGGAGCGGACCACGCTGATGCTGAAGGACCCGGCGACCTGGCGGGACATCCAGTGGATGCTGGTCGACATGACGGCCGGCTATGTCGTGGCGGTCCTGGCGGCGGCGCTGATGATCTACCCGGTGGAGGGGTTCGTCCTGGCGGCGGGGCTGTGGCGGGTCTTCACGGACGACCGGTACTGGTACGCGTTCGTTCCCGTCGACAGCCAGGCGACGGGGCTCGCCGCCGCCGCGCTGGGTGTGGCGCTCTTCGCCACCGGTGTGGCACTGAGCGAGCGGCTGCTGCGGGCACACTTCGTGATCGCCCGCTCGGTGCTGGCCCCCACCCATGAGCGGGAACTGGCCCTGCGCATCGACCGGCTGACCGAGACCCGGCACGAGGCGGTCGACACCGCCGCGTCGGAGCTGCGGCGCATCGAGCGGGATCTGCATGACGGGGCGCAGGCCCGGCTGGTCGCCATGGGCATGAATCTGGGCACCATCGAGGCGCTGATCGAGAAGGACCCGGAGCAGGCGAAGAAGCTGCTGGCGACGGCGCGGGCGTCCTCCGCCGAGGCGCTGACGGAGCTGCGCGACCTCGTGCGGGGCATCCACCCGCCGGTCCTCGCCGAGCGGGGGCTCGGGGACGCGGTCAGGGCCCTGGCGCTGCGGCTGCCGATCCCGTCGGAGGTGGACGTGGAGCTGGACGGCCGGGCCGATGCCCCGGTCGAGTCGGCGGCGTACTTCGCGGTCAGCGAGGCCCTGACGAACGCGGCGAAGCATTCGGGGGCGGACCGGATCTGGGTGGACCTGCAGCATGCCGGCGGAATGCTGAGGATCTCGGTCACGGACAACGGCAAGGGGGGCGCAGTGGCCGGCGGGGGCTCGGGCCTGAGCGGCATCGAACGCCGACTCGGTACATTCGACGGCATCATGGCCGTCAGCAGCCCCGCGGGCGGTCCCACCATGGTGACCATGGAGATCCCTTGCGAGTTGTCCTAGCCGAAGATCTCTTCCTGTTGCGCGACGGCCTGGTGCGTATGCTGGAGGCGTACGGTTTCGAGATCGCGGCCGCCGTCGAGACCGGGCCCGAACTCACCGAAGCACTGGCCGAGCTGGAGCCGGACGTCGCCGTCGTCGACGTCCGGCTTCCGCCGTCCCACACGGACGAAGGGCTCCAGTGCGCTCTGGCGGCCCGGCGGGCCAGGCCGGGGCTGCCGGTGCTCGTACTCTCCCAGCACGTCGAGCAGTTGTACGCGCGCGAGCTGCTGGCGGACGGCGACGGGGCGATCGGCTATCTGCTGAAGGACCGGGTGTTCGACGCCGACCAGTTCATCGACGCGGTGCGCCGGGTCGCGGCGGGTGGCACGGCGATGGACCCCCAGGTGATCTCGCAGTTGCTGTCACGGCGCGCGCAGGACAAGCCGATGGGCGGGCTGACACCGCGGGAGCGGGAGGTCATGGAGCTGATGGCCCAGGGCCGTTCGAACGCGGCGATCGCCTCACAGATGGTGGTCACGGAGCGGGCGGTGGCCAAGCACACCTCGAACATCTTCGGGAAGCTCGGCCTGCCGCCCTCCGACGACGACAACCGCCGCGTTCTTGCGGTACTCGCGTATCTGGACCGGGGTTAGGGCCTGGCCGCCGCGGTGGTGAGGTGCAGCGTCGTCGCTCCGAGGTACGGCTTCGCCCTGGATTCCAGCACCTTGACGCGGACCGCCGACGCGGTGACGGCGGCGGGGAGCGGCAGGATGCGCTCGTGGCCGATGGTGGTGCCCTCGGCGATCCGCTGCCAGACGCCGTCGGTCCTGGCCTCCACGGCGAACTTCTCGACCCGCTGTCCGTGCCGGATGTCCTCACGGACCGCCACCCGGTCGAAGGTGTACGGGCCCGGGCCCTGCGTGCGTACGTCGGAGCCGTAGATCCTGCGCACGTCGTCACCGAAGGCGGTCAGTGACGCGACGTCCGCGTCGGCGATCCGGCCGTCCGGAGCGGGCGGGACGTTGAGCAGGAGCGAGGCGTTGCGGCCGACGCTCTTCTCGTACAGGTTCAGCAACTGCGCCGCGCTCTTGGGCTGTTCGTTCTCGTGGTAGAACCAGCCCGGCCGGTTGGAGACGTCCGCCTCGGCCGGGTACCACTGGAGGTGGTTGACGTCCGGGCCGAGGAGCTTGGCGCGTGAGCCGATGTCGGCGTCGGTCGAGTCGTTGGGGAGGCTGCCGAGCCCCGTCCACGGGTCGGTGGTGTGCGGGGTGACGCTCCACTCGGTCTCCCGGGCGGTGCCGTTCTCGTTGCCGACCCAGCGGACGCCCTGCGGGCCCTGGAAGACGACGGTGTTCGGCGAGAGGGCCTTGACCATGTCGAACCACTGCTTGACGTCGTACTTCTGCGTGATGCCGGAGCCCGACCAAGGGTTGGCGCCGTCGAGCCAGAGCTCCTCGACCGGACCGTACTGGGTGAAGATCTCGTAGAGCTGGTTGAGGTAGTAAGCGTCGTAGTCGTCGGCCCGCACCTCGAAGGTGGGCAGCTTGCCGCTCCTCACCCGTGCGGCACGGTCGTCGCCGGGGACGAGCGTGGGGATCGTGCGCTCGGTGACGGCGCTGCCGTTGCCGAAGCGGCCCTGGCCGGCGGGGGCTCGGTCGCCGTCCGCCAGCGCCATCCGCTCGGGCAGGCTCAGCGGCTTGCCCTCGGCCTGCTTGGCGCGGATCTTCTCGACCCACTCGGCGTGCCAGGCGTGCGGAAGCTCGGCGCCGTCGGAGGGCGAGAGGTAGAGGCCGACCTTCAGGCCCGCCTTGCGGGCGGCCTTCACATAGGCGGCCACGACATCGGGGCTGCCCGGGCTGAGGGCGACCGAGTGGTCGGTGTAGCGGCTCGGGTAGAGGACGAAGCCGTCGTGGTGCTTGACGGTCAGCATGACCTGCTCGACGCCGGCCGCCTTGTAGGCGCGCATCCACTGGTCGGCGTCGATGCTCTTCGGTGCGAAGAGCTTCTCGTCCTCCGTGCCCGAACCCCATTCACGGTCGGTGAAGGTGTTCATCCCGAAGTGCGTGAAGGCGGTGACCTCCCGCTGTTGCCAGGCCAGTTGTCCCGTCGTGGGGACGATGTTCGCCGCCTTCTCGATGATCCGCTCGGGGCTGTCGCACGCCTCGACCGCCATCTGCGAGGCGGGTCTCACGGGCACATCGCACGAGACGGCGGGCGACACGGACGGCCGGGGCGCGGACTGCTGCGCCGTGGCCTGTACGGGGACGAGCGCGGCGGCGGCCGCCAGTGCGATCGCGCTGAGTGCATGGGTGCGTCGTGCCATGGTTCCCTCCCATTCACGACCACGAGTGGTCGGATCTCTCGGGTGCCGACGCGTGCATGTTGCCGCAAGAAGTGGCCCCCGGGAAGGGTGCGCGCTACATACGTCCTATCTCTCATGCGGAAAAGTCCAAGCCGGCAGCTGCTGCGGCCAACCCCAACCGGGCTCGCACACGCGGCACTTGACGCACACGCGTTCCACCTCCCGTTGAACGCACCGCGCACCGGCGCCGTATGGAACGTCACGCTTCTCCCCCGCGAAGCCTGAGGAGTCCGAGGAGTTCCATGGGACGCACATCGCGCAAGAAACGCTCCACCCCGGCCAACCGGGCGATCATCGCCTCGGCCGCACTGATCCTGGGCGGGGGTGGGCTGGCCGTGGTCAACGTATACGCCTCTGCGGGCGAGGGCTCGTCCGCCTCGTCTCACGGCCGGAACCGGCAGCCGGTCCGCCAGGCGTCCACCATCGACTGCCCCGAAGTGGTCGACCGGATCCCCGAGGTGCCCGAACCGGCCCGGCCGGAGGTCGACCGCGAACTGGCCGCCATGGACACCCAGATAACCGATGCCTACCGGGAGTTCGCCGACCGCAGGGACAGGATGGCCAGGGACCCGCAACTGGCCCGGAACGCCGTGCTCGACCCGCTGAAGGCCCGGCGGGCCGCCAGCATCGACCGCATCGCGACCGCCATCGGGCGCAACGCGCAGCGCCCGGAGGGGCTCGGCTCACTGGCCCCGTGCAGTCTGCGTGCGGATGACGAAGGGAGCGACGGAGGGAGCGACGAAGCGGACGGCCCCACGGGCGAGCCCACGGACGACGGTTCCGGCGACGCCGGAACCGGGGATGGAGACGGCCAGGAACAGGAACAGGAACAGGGCCGGGACGGCAACGGCCCCGAGGACTCGGACTTCGTCGACATCCGGTCCGTCCGGCCCGACGCCGGCAGGCCCGCCCGGCTCCGCGGCGCCTCGCGCGGCACCTTCACCACCGAGTGCGGGCGCAACCGGAACGGTAAGTTCAACCCGGACAACGTCATCGCCGCCCCCGGTGTCGGCAACGGCGCCCACCACATGCACGACTACGTCGGCAACCAGGCCACGGACGCCTTCTCGGGCGACGACGAGCTGGCAGCCGGGGAGACCACCTGCCGCAACCAGGGTGACCGGTCCACGTACTACTGGCCCGTGCTCCGCCTGCAGAACGGTGCGGCGGAGAACGACGCCGACGCCGACGGCGGGGGCAGGGACCAGAACACCGGCGAGATCCGGACCCCGTCGCAGGTCACGCTGAGGTTCGTCGGGAATCCCATCGGGAAGGTCACAGCCATGCCGCGCTTCCTGCGCATCATCACGGGCGACGCCAAGGCGTTCACCAACGGCGACGCCAATGCCAACGCCTCCTGGAGCTGCACCGGGTTCGAGGACCGGCAGCTCAAGGACAAGTACCCGATCTGCCCGGAGGGCAGCCAGGTCGTCCGTTCCTTCGCCTTCCAGAGCTGCTGGGACGGCCGGAACACCGACAGCGCGAACCACCGCACCCATGTGGCCTTCGCGCGGGACGACGGCAGGTGCCCGAACGGCTTCCGGGCCATTCCGCAACTGGTCCAGCGGATCGTGTACGACGTGCCTCCGGGGCCCGGGTTCGCCGTCGACTCCTTCCCGGAACAGCTGCACAAGCCCGTCACCGATCACGGCGACTTCATCAACATCTTCGACACCAGGCTGATGCGGAAGGTGGTGAGCTGCATCAACGACGGGCGCAAGTGCCGCTGAGGGCCCTCCGCGGCGAACACCCCGCGGATCCGCGTGGTCACCTCCCGCGGTGACCGGAGTGTCCTGCCCCAGGACCGGCCCCACTGCCGCCACTTGCCGAGTGGTGCGGCGACGCAGTCTCCACCGTCCCCCCGAGCCGGCCGCGCAGTGCTGCGATCACCGCGGCGTCCGAGACGGCGACCCACCTGCGGCCGACCAGATACGAACCGCCGTAGTCGTTGGCCTCGTTGATCCACTCCCGCTGGCCGCGGTCGGTGGCGAAGGTGGCCAGCACATAACGCCCGTCTTCCGTGGCGCAGTCGGCCTGCCGCAGCTCCTGCGCTTCGGTCTGCAGCTTCGGCACGCAGTGCGCCTGTGCGGCGAGTTCCTCCAGTGTGCCGGTGGCGGTCGGCGGGACCGCGGTCCCGTCACCGCCACCGTCGCATGCCGTGAGCAGGGCCAGGCCCACGCAGCCGGCCACGACGGCGGCCGAGCGCCACGCGTCCCGCACCCCTCGCGCCCCGCGCCGCTTCGTCATCCGGCCATCGTGCCGCTTCGGGCGGGTCCTGGCAGCGGAACGCGAGAAGGCCCCCGGGAGCGGGAAGCCGTGCGGGGCGGAGCCCCTCGCCTCACCCGGAGTGACCATCGCACCATTCGCTCGTTCTGCTGAACGTGCGCCCACTGCCAGAGGTACCGTCAGCCGCCGGGTTCGATGCGGGGCGGTCCGAGGCCGCGCTCGTCGAGCACTACCCGCGGCTGACCCGGCTCGGATATCTCGTCCTGCCGCACTCACTGAGCCGCGGCCGGCGCGTTCTCACGGCCCACGCACTGGCCCAGCGGTCGCTGCAGGCGGCACGCGGAGCCGGACCGGTGGCCGGCGGCGCCGTTCCGCTGCCGCGCCGTACCGGCCGTACGGAGCCTGCCGATCCGGGATACGCGTATCTCCGGCGGCAGGTGTTGCGGGGCGCGCTGGCGGCGGGGAGGCCGTTGCGCCTGCGGCGGCGGCCGCGTCGCGCCCAGTTTCCGCCCTTCCTGCCGCTGGTCTGGGGCCTCCGGCTGCTCCCCCACTCCGGCGGCGCCGATGAACTGGCCCTGGAAGAGCAGCTGTCGGCGGTGAGCGATGCGGCGCGGGCCGCGTTCGTCCTGCGCGGTCTGGAGGGGCTGGCGGACGGTGAGATCCGGCGGGTGCTGGCCGACTCGGGGGCGACCGATCCGCATGCGGCGCTGATGGAGGCGGACGGGGTGCCGGCCACTTACGCACTGCTGACGTCGTCCGGGTTCGACCCCTGTTCGCTCCGGGCCCGGCCGCCGGATCTGCCGCGCCGCCGCAGATACTTCCGGGCGGCGCTGGCCGGCGTCGTCGCCCTGCTGGTGTGCGGGACGCTGTGGGGCCTGCCGGGCGAAGGCTGGGGGCGCGGCGACTTGTCCGCGCCCCTGTACGCGCGCAACCCTGCTGCCGAAGAGGCCCTGGATCCGGGGGCGTTGCACAGGGTGCCGGCGATGTTCTGGCAGCGCTCACCGCGTACCGACTTCACCGCCTGGCCCACCCGCGGCGACCGCACCGAGGACAGTCGGCTGCTGCGGCGGGCGCTGCGCGTGTGGGCGCGGCCGGGCGGCGGCGTGCGGACGTCGGCGACGCCGCGGACGCCGGAGGGGCCGCCGATGGGGGCACCGCAGCTGCTGTACGCGGGCGAGGTGGGCGCGTCCGCGGTCGTACTGTTCTACGACGGGCTGCGGGTCGTGCGGTACGCGGAGCCCCGTGACGCCGATCCGTCCGAGGGCGCGGCGCTCGACTTCGCGCGGGTCGACGGGGCGGACGTGACGTCGGCGGGCGCCCTGGTCGTGGGCAGGGCGGGGGGCGCGGTCCGCTATCTGACGGCGCCCTGGGTGCGGCAGGTTCGGATCCGGGATCTGCTCGCCCCGGGCCGGCCCCCGCGCGCGCTGCACCGCACCGCCGACGGGGTGACCGATCCGCTGACCAGCCCGGCGACCGCACCCGGCTGCCGGTCCTGGTACGCCGTCGAGCTGGCCGACGACGCGGCGGTGCGGCTGGTGGCGGATCTCGGTGAACTCGCCCCGGCCCGGCTGACCTCGGGCCCGCCGACGAGACCGCACGACGTATCGGGGCGCGCGGAGTACGCGAGCTGGGCGCGGACCGCCTGCCTGCTGTCGGCCGTGCGCTCGCACGGGGTGCGCGCGGTGAACTCATGGGTGTACGCGACGCAGTCGCTGCCCGAGAGGAACGGCACGGCCGAGTGGCTGTGCACCCGGGCGGAGACCTGGCGGGGCACCGGGGACAGGGTCCTGGCCCAGTTCCAGGCCCCGTCCGGGCGGCCACCGGGGAGCAGGCCCCCGGGGGTGGTCGCGGCACGTGCCGAGGATTCACCCGACTGCGGGACGCGCTCCCCGCGGGTGCTGGCGGGCGTGCTGTGGAAGTCGCGCGGCGGCCGGTGGTACGTACTCGCGGCGGGCAGCGCGCAGTTCGCGTCGCTGACCACGTCCGGCGGGGTGACCGGCCGTGCGCGGGGTCGGCTGCTCGCGGTGCCGGCCGGGGCCGGTGACCGGGCGCGGCTCACCGGGCGGCTCACCGACGGCAGCCACGTCGGGGTGCTGCGCTGAGCGCGCCGGGGCGGCGGCCCGATGCCGGCTCAGGAATTCGTGGCATGCCCCTGTTCCCAGGGCTTACCCCTCAGTACATTGACACCATGTCTAACACGCAGCCGGCGGCGGTAGCGTCGGAGCGGACACCGCTCAAGGCCCGCCGAGTCTCCTTCGCCTGGGACAGGACTCCCCTGCACTGGTTGCCGGGCGACCCGTTCTCCACGCACACCATGAACGTGCTCCATCTGCTGCTTCCGGCCGGGGAGCGCTGGTTCATCCACGTCTACCGCCAGGTGCTCCCGTACATCCACGACGAGCAACTGCGCCAGGATGTCATCGGGTTCATCGGCCAGGAGTCGATGCACTCCCAGGCCCATGACGACGTGCTCCCCCATCTGAAGGGGCTCGGTCTCGACCCGACCCCGTACACCGCCCAGGTCGACTGGCTCTTCGAGAAGATGCTCGGCGACCGGACGCTGCCGCCGGGCCGGGCGCGCAAGTGGTGGCTGATGGAGCGGGTGGCTACGATCGCGGCGATCGAGCACTACACCGCGTTCCTCGGCGACTGGATTCTCAACGCCGACGAGCTGGAGCGGCGCGGCGCCGATCCCACGATGCTGGACCTGCTGCGCTGGCACGGCGCGGAGGAGGTCGAGCACCGCTCGGTCGCGTTCGACGTGTTCATGCATGTCGACGGCAGTTACCGGCGGCGGGTGCGGACCTGGGCGACGGCGTTCTCCGCGCTGGCCTTCCTCTGGCAGCGCGGCGCCCGGTTCTTCATGGAGAACGACCCGAGCCTGCTGGACGGCAAGGCCTCGTTCGGTCAGTTCTACCGCAGCGGCCGCCGGGGCACCCTGCCCAGCACACCCGCGATGCTGCGTTCCATCCCGCGCTATCTGAGCCGTGCTTACCACCCCTCGCAGGAGGGCAGCACCGCACAGGCCGTCGCCTATCTCGCCCAGTCGCCCGCCGCGGTCGCGGCCGAGGCCCGCACGACGGAAGCCGGCTGACGATGCCCCTCCCCCTCCCCCGTCTGCGTGCCGTCGTCGTGGTGGCCTGCGCGGCCCTGCTCGCCAAGCGGGCGATGCGCCGGCGCATCGAGAAGTCCCCGTTGTGGCCACTGCCCGCACTGGAGGAACCGGTGTCCGGCCGGGCGCAGCGCCGTTCGACCACGGGCCGGCGGCTGCTGATCACCGAGCGGACCGTGCCCGCGGACGGCGTCGTGCAGCTCCGTCTGGAGGGCACGGACCTGCCGCCCTGGCAGCCCGGCGCGCATCTGGACCTGGTGCTGCCCTCCGGCCCGGTCCGTCAGTACTCGCTGTGCGGCGACCCGGCCGAGCACGGCACGTACACCGTGGCGATCCGGCTGGCCGAGGACGGCCACGGCGGCTCCCGCGAGGTGCACGCCCTGCTCCACGAGGGCCAGGAGATCGAGGTCCGCGGCCCCCGCAACCGCTTCCCGCTGGCGGATGCCCCCTCGTACCTCTTCGTCGTCGGCGGCATCGGCATCACTCCGGTCCTGCCGATGCTGCGCGCTGTCGCGGCTTCGGGTGCCGACTGGCGGCTGCTGTACGGGGGGCGCAGCCGGGCGACGATGCCGTTCCTGGCGGAGATCGAGAAGCTGGGCGAGGACGGCGGCCGGGTCACCGTCGTCCCGCAGGACGAGGCGGGCCACCCGGACGTCGCGGCGGTCCTCGCGGACGCGGCCGAGGGCACGGCGGTCCACTGCTGCGGTCCCGAGCCCTTGATGGACGCCGTAGCTGCCGCGCTCCCGCCGGGCTGCACGCTGCACCTGGAGCGGTTCTCCGCGTCGGGCGCGGAGGCCGCCGGGTCGGCCCCGTTCGAGGTGGAGTTGCGCCGTACGGGCCGCACCGTGCCGGTCGCGGCGGGCCAGTCGGTGCTCGACGCCGTGCGGGCCGAGCTGCCGCATGTCTCGTACTCCTGCGAGCAGGGCTTCTGCGGAACGTGCCAACAGCGCGTCCTGGAGGGCGACATCGAGCACCGGGACGATCTGCTGACGGACTCGGAGCGGCGCGATTCGATGCTGATCTGCGTGTCGCGGTGCCGGGGAGAGCGCCTGGTCCTGGACCTCTAGACGGACGCCCGGTCCGCCGGTCGGTACCCTGTTCCTCATGACGACCGGGGTACGGCGCAGGATGGGCGTCGAGGAGCGCAGACAGCAGTTGATCGGTGTCGCGCTGGAGTTGTTCAGTCACCGGCCCCCGGACGAGGTGTCGATCGACGAGATCGCCGCTGCGGCCGGGATCTCCCGGCCGCTGGTCTACCACTACTTCCCGGGCAAGCAGAGCCTGTACGAGGCGGCGCTGCGGCGGGCGGCCGACGAACTGGCCGCCCGGTTCCTGGAACCGCGCGACGGCCCCCTGGGCGCACGGCTGTTGCGGGTGATGGGGCGGTTCTTCGACTTCGTCGACGACCACGGTGCCGGCTTCGCGGCGCTGATGCGGGGCGGGCCGGCGGTGGGTTCCTCGACGGCCAACGCGATGATCGACGGGGTGCGTCAGGCGGCCTGCCAGCAGATCCTGGCCCATCTGGGCGTCGAGGATCCCCCGGCCCGGCTGAAGCTGGTCGTACGGTCCTGGGTTTCGCTCGCCGAGTCGACGGCCCTGATCTGGCTGGACGGGCGGCAGATTCCGCGTGCGGAGCTGGAGTTGCAGCTGGTGCACGACTTCGCCGCGCTGGCCGCGGTGAGTGCCGCGTACAACGAGGAGATGGCGGGCGTCGTGCTGCGCGTTCTCGCGCAGGAGCCGGCCGACGGGCCGTTCGGAGACCTGCTGGTGCGGCTCTCCTCACTGACGCCCGCCGTGCCGGCCGTGCCTCCGCAGCGGCTGCGGTAGCGAGACCTCCCGGAGTTCAGTTCTTGCGGTAGGAGGGGTCGAGGTCGCGCGTCTCGGCCGAGAGGTGGAGGGTCAGCCCGGCGGCCGGCCGGATGTGCCCTGCCAGCAGTTCCAGTACCGCTTCCGTGAGCCCGGCCCTGATCTCGGGGGTGCGGCCGGGCAGCAGGGAGATGTCGACGTGCACGAGCGCGTCGCCGCCGGGTGCGTCGGCGACCACGGTCTCCTCGATCCGGCGGAACCGGGTCTTGCAGGCGGCGATCTTCGTGGTGACCTTCTCGGCGATCAGCGGGTGCAGCGCACCCGCGAAGCCGGAGCGGTCGAAGGTGTCGTCGAGCTCGGCGGAGTAGTCGACGGTGATCTGCGGCATGAAGGTCTCCTGGCGGGGCGCGGGCGGCGGGCGCGGACGGTGATCACCTCTACCCTCCCCTCGTTCGGGGAAGGCGCACAAGCAGAATTCACTATGTGAGCAGTTCGCCGTGGAGCGCTTGGGCCAGGCCCGCCTCCGCACTGTCGGAGCGGCCCCGTTCGAAGGCGCGCCGGTAGGCGGCGTCGCCCACGGCGGCGCGGGCCTGGCGTTCGCAGGCCTCTCGCAGCGGTCCCAGTTCCGGGGTGCCGCGCTGGGGATGGCCGACCATCCGCCAGTAGACCTGCCCGGTGCCGTACACCCGGGCGGCTTCGGCGCCTTCGCCCTGGGCGGCGATCGCGGCGGCCAGGATGTCGAGGCCGAGCGCGATGCCGAAGCGGTCGCGGAGCCGGTGCTTGCCCGCGAGCATGGACCTGGCGTGCGCGGCGGCCTCGGGGGCGCGGCCCTGGAGCAGGGCGATCAGGGCGAGTTGGTAGTCGACATAGCTCAGGGTCCAGCACTCGTCCCTGGCCTCGCAGGCAGCGCGCAGGACGACGGCGGCCTCGGCCGCCTCGTCCAGGCGGCGGAGGCCGGTCAGGGCGAAGACGGTGATCAGGTGGCAGCGCAGCCGGTAGGCGGTTTCGAGCGGGGTGCCGGCCAGGGTGGTGCGCAGGACCCGGTCGGCCTCGCGCAGTCCCTTCTCCGGTTCGCCGGTCATCAGATGGGTGAGGCCGCGCAGATAGGCGGCGGCGAGGACCCCCTCGTCGGTGCCGTCGTCCGCCGCCGCCCGTACGCACTCCTCGCCGATGCGCTCGGCGGCCGGGTAGTCGCCCTGGAGAAGGACGCAGATGCCGAGCACCCACAGGACGCGGGTGCGGTGGGGGCCGGTGGCGGGGCCGGCGTCCAGGGCGCGCTGGGCATAGCCCCGGTTCTGCGCGAGGTGGCCGCAGCAGCACCAGAAGAAGCCGATCCGGCCGGCCATCTCCTGGGCGGCGGCCGGGTCGTGGGCCAAGAGGTGGTCGAGGGCCGCGCACAGGTCGGCGTGCGCGTCGGCGATGCGGTGGTACCAGTGGATCTGGTCGTCGCCGGTCCAGCCCGCATGGGCGCCGCGGGCCAGTTGGAGGAAGCACGCGGCGTGCCGGTCGGCCGCCGCGCGTTCCTCCCCGAGTTCGGCGAGCCACATCCGGCCGTACTCACGCAGGGTGTCCAGCATGCGGTGGCGTCCGCCGTCGCGGGCGACGACGGACTTGGCGACCAGGGCGCGCAGGGTCTTCGGGATCGCGTCCGCGGTGAGCGGTCCACCGGCACAGACGGTGACGGCCGTGGACTCGTCGAAGTCGCCGCGCAGTACGGCGAGCCGGGCCCAGAGCAGCCGTTCCAGCGGGGTGCACAGCTCGTGGGACCAGCCGATGGTGGTGCGCAGGGTGCGGTGGCGCAGCGGTCTGAGCGTGGCATCGGCGAACACGTCGAGGCGGGAGGCGAGCCGGCCTGCGATCTCCTGGGCGCTCTGGCGCCCGAGGCCCGCGGCGGCGAGTTCGACGGCGAGGGGGATTCCGTCGAGGCGCCGGCAGATCTCGGCGACGGCCGCGGCGGTGCCTGGTTCGTCCAGGGGCGTGCCGGGGGCGGCGGCGGCCGCCCGCTGCCGGAACAGGGTGAGGGCGTCGGCCGTACCGTCGACGGGCAGCGGCTCGACGTCGACGGTCTGCTCGCCCTTCATGTTCAGGGGCTGTCTGCTGGTGGCGAGGACGGTGAGTCCCGGCGAGGTGGTGAGGATCTCGCCGAGGAGGTGCGCGCAGGCGGGGCGCAGGTGTTCACAGGAGTCCAGGACGAGCAGGAGCTGCTTGTCGGCGAGCCATTCGCACAGCACGTCGATGGGCATCCGCAGGGTGTGGTCGCTGAGTCCGACCGCGTCGGAGACGGTGGCCAGGAGCAGTTCGTGGTCGTGGAGCGGGGCGAGATCGGCCCACCGGACTCCGTCGCGGTACGCGGATTCCGCGCGCCCGGCCGCGCGGACGGCCAGCCGGGTCTTGCCGACGCCGCCGGTACCGGTGAGGGTGGTCAGCCGGCCGGTGGCGAGGGAGTGTTCGATCCGGTCGAGTTCTGCCTCGCGTCCGACGAAACTCGTGGTCTCCTCGGGGATGTTGCTCGCCATCGTCACCGTCGCTGACCGGGTGGAGCGGCCGGTCCCGGCCCCCGCGCCCCGTACGCACCGGCAGGCGATCGACGCCGGTGCGTACGGGAGAGGGGCCGGGACCGGCCGGGTGGAGTCGGAGGGCGCGCCCGGGAGTGTGGTGCTGCGGCTCTCCCCGGCGGCTGCCCATACGGTAGTCCCGTTGCGGGTCAGCGCAGGGAGAACACCGCCACCGTGCGTCCCGGAACGGTGAAGCTTCCCGAACTCCTCTCGTACGTGGACTTCTTGACGGTAAGATCCGCGCCCGCCGCCTGGACGGGGTGCAGTGCGTAGTTCTTCCCGGCCAGGGCGGCGACCTTCTGGGTGGTCGCGCCGGGGGCGGCGTTGAGGACGACGACCAGCTTGCCGAGCCGCATGGTGATCACACCCGGCGTCTCGTCCTTGCCGGAGAGCGGGAAGGAGAGCGTGGACTGCACCTGTCCGGCGGTGGAGAGACCGAAGTCCTTCTCCGAGGACCGGATGGTGAGCAGGTCCTGGTACGCGGCCGAGGCGCCGTTGATCTGCGCGCAGCCGGGGCTGATCGCCGTGTTGCTCAGCAGCGGCCCGGCGTAGGACCACTTCGCCTGGTTGTCGGCGGCCGGCGGCAGTCCGCGGCCGAAGCCGTTGCCTGCGCGGCAGTCCCAGTGCAGGGCGTTGAACCAGTCGCCGCTGTCGAAGGAGTTGCGGTCCAGCGACTTGGAGCGCAGCAGGTCCGTGCCGGCCTGGGAGAGCGAGGGGCCCTGCGAGAGGGTGGCCGTCGCCATGGCCAGGACCTGCATGCGGGCCCGGTCGGCTGCCGAGGTACCCGCCGGGAGCTTGAAGGCGAGGGCGTCGTACAGCGTCTCGTTGTCGTGGGCGTCGGAGTAGGCGAGCGCGTCGCCGGGGACCGCGGCGTATCCGGCCGGGGCTCCGTTGTAGTCGACGCCCGAGCCCTTGACCGTGGTGCCGGTGGTGTCGGTGAAGGTGTAGTCGGCGAGGTTGCCGGTGAGTCCGACCTTGATCAGGTCCTGGTAGTGGAGCAGCCGGGCCTTCTGCTCGGCCTCGGTGCCGTTGTGGGTGGAGGTGTTGGGGTCGGTGTAGAGGCCGGTGGCGAAGCCCTGCACGCCGGGGTCCTCGTCGAACGGGGAGCCGCCGCGTACGGCGTCGCGGGCCCGGTCGGAGAAGGTGGCGATGCCGGTGCCGGCCATGTTCTTCTGGGTGGCCTGGACGAAGCGGGCGTCGTCGGCGATCTCGCCGAAGTTCCAGCCCTCCCCGTACAGGATGATCTTCTTGCCGTCGACGCCGTCCTTGGCGATCGTCAGCGCGTCGAGCGCCTTGCGCACGGCCAGGATGTTGGCCTTGGGGTGGTGGCCCATCAGGTCGAAGCGGAAGCCGTCGACCTTGTACTCCCTGGCCCAGGTGACGACCGAGTCGACGACGAGCTTGCCCATCATGGTGTTCTCGGGCGCGGTGTTGGCGCAGCAGGTGGAGGTGGCGACGGTGCCGTCCTCCAGGAGCCGCTGGTAGTAGCCGGGCACGATCCGGTCGAGGACGGACTTGTCGTCCTGGCCGGAGGCGAGGGTGTGGTTGTAGACGACGTCCATGACGGTCCGCAGACCGGCGCCGTTGAGGCCCTGCACCATCCGGCGGAACTCGACGGTGCGCCGGGTGCCGTCGGGGTCGGAGGCGTAGCTGCCCTCGGGGACGGTGTAGTGCAGCGGGTCGTAGCCCCAGTTGAAGGCGTCCTTGGCGGCGGCCTTCGCCACGCAGGCCTGCTGCTCCTCGGAGTCGGGGGCGTAGACGGACAGGTCGCAGGCCGGCTTCTGCTGGTCCTTCTTCTTCTCGGGGATGGTGCCGATGTCGAAGGCGGGCAGCAGGTGGACGTAGTTGGTGCCGGAGCCGGCGAGTTCCTTGAGGTGCTTCATCCCGTCCGAGCGGGTGTCGGTGAAGGCGAGGTACTCGCCGGGGTGCTTGGACGTGGGGTCCGCGATCGAGAAGTCGCGGATCTGGAGTTCCTGGATCTGGGCGTCGCGCAGCGGCACGGCTGCGGGCTTGGCCAGCCCGCTCCAGCCCTTCGGCGCGAGCCTGGCGTCCTGGAGGTCGACCACGAGGCTCCGGGCGGAGTCGGTGGTCAGCGCGGTGGAGTAGGGGTCGGTGACCTTGTTGGTGACGAGCTTCTGGACGGTGGGTGCCCAGACGTTCACGGCGTACCGGTAGGGCTTGCCGTTCCAGCTCCGCTTCCCGGTGACGGACCAGACGCCGGTGCGGTCGTCGCGCCGCATCGGGACGGTCTTCCCGTCGAGTTCGAGGGAGACGGTACGTGCGGTGGGCGCCCAGACCGACAGGGTGGGCGTGCCGTTCCGGAAGACCGGGCCGAGCGAGGCGCTGCTCGCCTTCGTCCCGTAGAGGTCGTCGAGCACGCCGGCGCTCTGGACGCCGGTGGCGGCGAGCAGGGCGCCGTTGGCGGCGCGCTGGGTGGCGATCAGCTGGCCGCGCAGGGCCTCGCGGACCCTGTCCCGGTCACGGGCGTCGACGGTGAAGGCCGGGTAGTCCTTGAGGTGCGGATACTTCGCCTTCTGCGCGTCGGTCAGTGCGGACGGGCTGAGCCGCAGCCACCGGCCCTCGTCGGAGAGTGCGCCGTCGACGACGGAGATGCCGCCGCTCGATGCGTAGACGAGCTGCTGGCTGGTGGCGTCGGTGGCCTTCACCTTCCACACGACGGTGTCGGAGTCGATCCACTGCGCCTCGGCCTTGGTGAGGTCGGGGGCGGGCACACCGCCGGTCTGCGGCAGCAGATAGCCGGCCGTACCGCCGAGCATCCAGACCTCGTGGCCGTAGCTCGCGATGTCGAGCGACTGGTCGCTGGGCAGGTCCTTCTCGTCGCCGCGGTGCAGGATGTAGCTGAGCGAGGTGGCCCCGTCGGCGAGCGGAACCTCGTAGGTGAGGCCCGAGGCGTCCTTCTTCACGGGCTGGAGCGGCTTGGACCAGTCGGTGGGCTCCTTGGCGCCGGTCCAGGTGTGCAGTCCCCAGCCGTCGTAGTCGCCGTCGGCCCGGTAGTAGTGCAGGACCGCCTTGGTGGTGTCCGGTGCGGGGTAGGCGCCGTCGGGGGCGGTGTCGGTCTGGCCGTCCTTGCCCTGCTCGATCCAGACCTGGCCGGTCCTGGCGAGGTCGACGGTGCGCTCGGCCCCGTCGGCGGTGCCGGCCTTCTCGACGGTGTACGGGACCGCGGAGGCGCCCTCGGGCACCTTGATCCAGGCGAAGGCGCCGTAGGCGTCCCGGCCGGCGAAGGCGGCGGTGGCCTCGCCCGACCTGGCCTGCCAGCCGTCGTAGTCGCCGTCGGCGCGCTTGTAGTGGATGACGGCGTAGTCGCGTTCGACGGCGACGGGCTTCGCCGGGACGGGGGCCTGTCCGGCGGTCGACGCGGCGAGCGCGCTCGCGGTGCGTCCGCTGCGGTCGACCACAACGGCCTTGTAGCGCAGCGGCGTTCCGGCCGCGGTCGTGTCACCGATGGTCTGGGTGACCTTGTACGGGGCGTGGTCGGCGGTGCCGAGGGTGGTCCACTTGCCGTTGCCGGTCTGGGCGGCGAAGACGACCCGGTTGAGGGAGCCGCCGTCGACGTCGGCGGTGAGCTCGACGGTGCCGGTGGCGCCGGCTGCCGGTGCCTTCAGCGTGATCGAGGGCTTGGCCGCGGGGGCGTTCAGGGTCTTCGCGGCGCGGAGCACGATGCTGGACAGCGCCGGGACGGTGACGGTGATCTTCTTGTCGGCGCCGCTGCGGACCGTGCCGGAACCGCCGTACAGCGTACGGAAGTCCATCCCGGCGGACTCCGTGGACAACTCGACGGTCTTCGCCGCGGTGCCGTTGTTGGTGGCGACGACGTACTCGTTGGCGCGCTCGGGGTCCGTGCGGGAGAAGGCGTAGACGGAGCCCTCCGCGTACCTCTCGGTCTGGACGCCGTCGCGCAGCGCCGGGTTCTTCGCGGTGAGCTCGGAGAGCGCGGCGATGGACCGGTAGAGCGGGTGCGTGGTGTCGTACGCGTCGGAGGCGTGCGTACGGTCCGTGCCCAGCTCGTCGTCGTCGAGGTAGTCCGCGGTCTTCGAGGCGAACATCGTCTGGCGGGCGTCCTTGTCGCCGCCGGCGCCCGTGAAGCCCTGCTCGTCGCCGTAGTAGACGACGGGGTTGCCGCGGCTGAGGAACATCAGCTCGTTGGCGAGCTCGGCGCGCTTGACCAGCTCGGCGTCATCGGCCTTCGGGTTGTCCTGCTTGAGGAAGGTGCCGATGCGGCCCATGTCGTGGTTGCCGAGGAAGGTCACCTGCTCGTAGGCGTTGGCCTTGTCGGTGGTGTACCGGTAGTCGTCGGCGAAGACGGCGGCGAGCTTCGAGGCCGGGGCGCCCTGCGAGGCGTACTGGCGGGCCGCTTCCTGGAACGGGAAGTCGAGCGTCGCGTCCAGCCGCCCCTGGGTGACGTAGGGGGACGTGATCGCGGTGTCGGCGGAGTAGACCTCGCCGAACATGAAGAAGTCCTTGCGGCCGTGCTTGGCCGCGTAGGTGTCGAGCGCGGTCGCCCACTGGGTCCAGAAGTCCAGGTCGACGTGTTTGACGGTGTCGATCCGGAAGCCGTCGATGTCGAAGTCGCGGACCCACTTCTCGTAGATCTTCTCCATGCCGGAGACGACCTCGGGCCGCTCGGTCCACAGGTCGTCGAGCCCGGAGAAGTCGCCGTACGTGGTGGACTCGCCGGCATAGGTCGAGTCGCCGCGGTTGTGGTACATCGTGGGGTCGTTGAGCCAGGACGGCGTCTTGCCGCCGGTGGTGACCGGCTTGTACGGGAAGGAGTCGGCGTCCGTCTTGGCCATGCCCGCGGCGTCGTCGAAGGGCCGGCCGTCGCGGTCGAGGTAGGGGTAGGCGCCCTTGGGCTTGTAGCCGTAGGTCTTCTCGGCGTAGTCGACGGTGTCGGCGGTGTGGTTGGTGATGACGTCGAAGAAGACCTTCATGCCCTTGCGGTGGGCCTGTTCGATCAGCTTCGTCAGGTCGGCGTTGGTGCCGAAGTGCGGGTCGACCTGGGTGAAGTCGGTGATCCAGTAGCCGTGGTAGCCGGCTGACGCGTCCTTGCCCGTGCCCTGGACGGGGCGGTTCTTGAAGATCGGGGCGAGCCAGATGGCGGTGGTGCCGAGCCCCTTGATGTAGTCGAGGCGGCTGGTCATCCCCTTGAGGTCGCCGCCCTGGTAGAAGCCCTTGTCGGTGGGGTCGTACCCGGTCTCCAGCCGCGAACCGGTCAGCCCGCCCCGGTCGTTGCCGGTGTCGCCGTTGGCGAACCGGTCGGGCATGACGAAGTAGAACTGCTCACGCGTCAGGTCGTGGCGGTCGGGCTGGGCCGCCATCCTGGCGTCCGACGGCGCGGCGGGCGGCCTGGCCGCGGCGGCGGGCAGCGCGGGCACGAGGGCCGCGCACAGGGCGGCCGCGACGACGGCGGCGGGCGCCGCTCTTCGCGCGGACACGCGCGGGTACGGACGTATCACTCGGGTTCTCCTCGACGGGTACGGGTGGTGCAGGGCCGGACGGGCCGGTGGGGCCCGTCCGGCAGGTGAGGCGCAAGGGAGTCAGCTGCGCCAGACGTCGGCGGTCAGCGTGACCTTGCCGGAGGACGGCACCGTGGCCGTGCGGTTGGCACCGCTCTCCCAGGTGACGTTGCCGCTCGCGTCCTTGCGGACGTACTTGTACTCGAACGACGTGCCGGCGGGCAGGCTCACGTCGAGTTTCCAGACGGGGTACGTGGCCGGGTCCAGCTTCGGCGCGGCGGCGGGGTTCCAGCTGCCGAGCGCGGACTGGTTGCCGGTGACGTAGATGTTCTGGCCGAGCTGGGTGGTGGCGTTGACGCCGAAGGAGGCACCGGACGTTCCCGTGCCGGGGTCGGTCGGGTCCGTCGGGTCGGTCGGGTCGGTGCCGCCGCCGGTGCAGGTGCGGGCACCCGTCTGGAGGGCGAGTGCCGTGTTGGCGCCGAGCGTGGCGGTGAACTGGCCGGAGCCGTTGACCGTGACGCCCTTGCCGGACTGGACGTCGCAGTAGTCGCCGGCGGCCAGCGAGGTCTGGAACGTACGGGTCAGCGAGGAGCCCTCGTGGTTGATCGCGACGTATGCCTTGGAGCCGCGGCCGAAGGCGATCTGGTCGCCGCCGTTGTCCCACCAGTTGGTGACGGCCTCACCGCGTGCGGTGTTGCGGAAGCCGACCATGGAGGAGATCTCGGTCCAGGCGTGCTGGCACTTCCAGCCGTCGCTGAAGCAGGCGTTCACC
The DNA here is from genome assembly GCF_040295435.1 of Streptomyces sp. NPDC002809. Classification (NCBI taxonomy): domain Bacteria; kingdom Bacillati; phylum Actinomycetota; class Actinomycetes; order Kitasatosporales; family Streptomycetaceae; genus Streptomyces; species Streptomyces sp. NPDC002809. The sequence continues at coordinate 85,727 of NZ_JBEOVJ010000020.1, read as the reverse complement.
GTGCCGCCGCTGGGCGGGCCGGCGTCCTTGTCGGACCACTCGTAGCCGGAGTGGACGTCGGGCGAGCCGTAGGGCCAGGCCAGCATGAACACGCTGGCGAGGGTGTAGTTCGCACCGTCCTTGTAGTTCAGCGTCTCGCCGTTGCGCTCGGTGTCGTGGTTGTCGACGAACACCGCGGCCTTCGAGGAGGACATGAAGCCCCAGCCCTCGCCGAAGTTCTTCAGGTTGGCGAGGTTCTCGTTGTTGAAGGTCTGCTTGAGGCTGCGGGCGTAGCGGAACTCCTGGACGTCGCCGGTGCCGGCGTACTCGTCGGGCGATACGGCCTCGCCGCCGCCGTAGATCGCCTCCTGCTTCCAGTAGACGCCGGAGTTGCTCAGCCGGGACTTGATGTTGGCGAGGTCACCGGCGGGGATGTGCTTGGCCGCGTCGATGCGGAAGCCGTCGACGCCCAGGGAGAGCAGGTCGTTGAGGTATCCGGCGATCTTGCCGCGGACGTAGTCCTCACCGGTGTCCAGGTCGGCCAGGCCGACGAGTTCGCAGTTCTGGACGTTGGCCCGGTCGCCGTAGTTGTTGATCTGCGACTGGCAGTCGTTCATGTCGTTGACCGAGTACAGGCCGGGGTAGTCGTACTTGCTGTACGAGGACCCGCCCGTGCCCGTGCCGGAACCGGCCGACATGTGGTTGATGACCGAGTCGGCCACGACCTTGACGCCCGCGCTGTGGCAGGTGCTGACCATGTTGGCGAACGAGGTGCGGTCGCCGAGCCGTCCGGCGATCTTGTAGCTGACCGGCTGGTACGAGGTCCACCACTGCCCGCCCTGGATGTGCTCCTGGGGCGGCGAGACCTGCACGTAGCCGTAGCCGGCCGGGCCGAGGGAGTCCGTGCACGCCTTGGCCACGGAGTCGAACTTCCACTCGAAGAGGACGGCGGTGACGTCCTTGGTGCCCGGGGCGGAGGCCTGTGCGTTCGTGGCGGGGACCACGAGGGCGGCGGCGCCCGCTATCAGAGCGAGCGCGGCAGACAGGGGTCTGCTGGCCATGTTTTCCTCCTGCTGTGGGGGAAATGCGGGTGACGGTTCAGAGGCTTTCGCGTTACCTCCGACCGGGCGTCCAAGCCCTGGCGCACACGCTTCCGGCGTTGCGGTCGGTCGCCGACGCTCCGCGCCGGCTCCCTCCTCCGCCTTGGAATCGCACGCACCAGACCACGTCCGCTCTCCGGTCCGAGGCAACCCGCGCCTCGCAGCCTCATACGGCAACGCGCCCTGCCCTCAAGGCTCCTGAATGTTCTTGCTGCAAGAATGCAAACCTTGCCGCGGGGAGACCGTACGAGTCCGTCAGGTTCCGGTCAACCCTTTGGACACGACCTGCTCACATCCGCGAAATACTGCAGATTTCTTCCTGCAAGGTCTTACGCAAGACATTGCAGCGCTGTTACCTTTCTCCCGACTCCGGTCCGGTCGGCCGGGGGTCCCGTCACCCACGGGCCCCACGCGCCCGGCCGGCCGGGCCGGTCACACCACCGGAAAGGCCCCGAGGCCGCTTCCCCGCCGGCCCATCCGGGCCGGTCTCGGGGCCTCTCCTGTGCGTGACCCCACAGTCCCGTTCCACTCGCGCACGGTGACGGTCCGTCAGGAACCGCACCGCCGCGGCAGGCCCGGCAGGCCTCACTAGACTCGCCTCCCATGTGGCCAGAACAGCAGTCGCCCCGTGATCAGCCGGACCCGCGGGCCGAGTACCCCGGTTCGACTCCCCCGCAGTCCGGCCTGCCGGGCCCCGACTGGCACGCCGCACCCACACTCGGCATGGGTACAACCGGGCCCCGCCGCCGGAACAGGACCGTGACCGCCGTCGTGGCCGCTTCCGCGGCGGTCGTCGTGGCCTGCGGCGTGACCGGCTTCCTGGTGCTCCGCGACGACGGGGGCGAGGGCAACGCGAAGGCCGGCACCGAACCCGCGGCGACGGGCTCGGCGAGCCCCGACGGCACGGACCGGTCCGCGGCCGGGAGCGGCTCGGGTCCGCTCGTCCCCGGCTGGAACACGGTGGTCAACGCCAAGCGCGGCATCACCTTCGACGTGCCCGCCTCCTGGGCCCGGCAGTCCGCGAGCTGGGTCAGCTACGTCGCGGAGGACGACGACCCCGAGGAGAAGCCGCTGGTCGCGATGATGGCCCCGGCGGTCCTCAAGGAGAAGTGGTGCACGTCCGACGACGACAGGAACGGCACCGAGGAGGACACCCCGCTCGCCTCGACGGGCACCACCGGGGAGAAGGGCTCGAAGAGCGCTGCCGAGGCCGCCGAGGACACCGCGAAGACCTGGGTCTACGGCGCCTACACCCAGCCCGACCGAACCCGCCTCACGATCGGTGAGCCCGAGTCGTACCGGACGAAGACGGGCGTCGAGGGCAGCCTCGTGACCGTCACGTCGTCCGGATCGGCGAAGAAGGGCAAGTGCGACACCGACGGCAAGGCGATGACGTTCGCCTTCAAGAACGCGGCGGGCGGCTTCGTGTCGTGGACCTACTTCGGGGCGCACGGGGTGCCCGACGAGGTGTCCGACACCACGATCCGTCAGATCCTCGGCACGGTACGGCTTTTCAAGGAGGGCGACGGGGAGGGCTGAGGGATGCGGCAGTCGCGGACGTCACCGCCGATCCCGCCGGGCCCGCCGTCCGCCGTCCCACCGGAATCACCGCCCCGCGTGCGCTCCGCGCTCGCGGCGCCGGCCCGAGGACGCGCGTCGGGGCCGGGTCCCCCCTCCGGACCCGGCCCCGATTCCGCCCGCGTTCAGGCGCTGCGCAGCGCCGCCGTGGACCCCCGTACCACCAGCTCCGGCTGGAACACGTACTCCGTGCGCTGTACGGGACTTCCGCCTATCTCCTCCAGCAGCGCGCCCACCGCGGCCGCCGCCATCGCCTGTACCGGCTGGCGCACCGTGGTCAGCGGCGGGTCGGTGAACGCGATGAGCTGCGAGTCGTCGAACCCGACCACGGACACGTCGCGCGGCACGTCGAGCCCTCGGTCCCGGGCAGCACGCACCACGCCCAGCGCCATCAGGTCACTGCCGCAGACGATGCCCGTGCAGCCCTGGTCCAGCAGGGCACCGGCCGCCACCTGACCGCCCTCGACGCTGAACAGCGTGGAACAGACCAGGGTTTCGGCGTCGGTGCGGTCCAGGCCCAGCAACGAGACCGCGGCGTCCACGAACCCGTCCCGCTTGCGGCGTGAGGGCACATAGCGCTGCGGTCCGATGGCCAGACCGACCCGGCGGTGGCCGAGCTCGGCGAGATGCCCCACGGCCATCCGCACGGCAGCGTTGTCATCGGGCGAGACGAACGGGGCGCTGATCCGCTCGTTGTAGCCGTTGATCAGTACGAACGGCACGCCGCGGTCGGTCAGCGCGGCGTAGCGCGCCGGGTCGGCCGAGGTGTCGGCGTGCAGTCCGGAGAGGAACACTATGCCCCCGACGCCGCGTTCGACGAGCTGCTCGACGAGCTCGTCCTCCGTGGCACCGCCGGGCAGCTGGGTGCAGAGCACCGGCGTGTAGCCGTGCCCCGCCAGGACCTGCTCCACGGACTGCGCGAACGCCGGGAAGATCGGGTTGGTGAGCTCGGGCGTCACCAGTCCGATCAGGCCGGCGCTGCGCTGCCGCAGCCGTACAGGACGTTCGTAGCCCAGGATGTCGAGCGCCGCGAGCACCCGCTGACGCGTGGTGTCCGCGACGCCCGGCTTGCCGTTGAGCACCCGGCTGACGGTCGCCTCGCTGACGGACGCCTGTCCGGCGATGTCCGACAGTCTCAGCGCGCCGCCCGTGCCGGGGCCTCGCGGCAGGGGAACACTCACACCGTCCACCACACCGTGGTGTCCGCCGGCAGCTCGATCTCGGCGCCGTCGGCGGCGACCGGGGTGCTGGACAGCAGGACGGTGCCGCGCACGGGGATGCGGACCGGGGTGCCCGTCGTGTTCACGGTGCAGACGAAGCCGGGGCGGGCGAAGACCAGTACGCCCTCGGGGCCGTCCAGCCACTCCACCGCCGTTCCGGCGCCGAGCCCCGGGTGCACCCGGCGGGCGGCGATCGCGGCCCGGTACAGCTCCAGGGTGGAGCCGGACACGCCGGCCTGGGCCTCGATGCTCAGCTCGCCCCAGCCCGCGGGCTGCGGCAGCCAGCTGCCGCCTTCGCCGAAGCCGTACGAGCTGCCCTCACGGGTCCACGGGATCGGCACGCGGCAGCCGTCGCGGAAGCCGTCCTGGCCCTCGGCCCGGAAGAACGACGGGTCCTGGCGGGCCTCGTCGGGCAGGTCGGTGACGTCGGGCAGGCCGAGCTCCTCGCCCTGGTAGACGTAGGCGGAGCCGGGCAGCGCCAGCATCAGCAGGCTGGCCGCACGGGCCCGGCGCAGGCCCAGCTCGCGGTCGCCCGCGGTGCGGATCTGGGTGCCGAGGCCGGCCGGGTTGGCGAAGCGGGTCGCGTGCCGGGTGACGTCGTGGTTGGAGAGCACCCAGGTGGTGGGCGCGCCGACCGGACCCATCGCGTTCAGCGAGGTGTCGATGACGGCGCGCAGCTCGGCCGCGTCCCAGGCGGTGGCCAGGTACTGGAAGTTGAAGGCCTGGTGCATCTCGTCCGGGCGCACGTAGTTGGCGGTGCGCTCGACGGTCGGGGTCCAGGCCTCGGCCACCGCGATGCGCCCGCCCGTCGCCTGCCGCCGCCCCTCCGGCGAAGGCGCTTCGGACCCCATGGTGTCGGGGTACTCGTCGAGGATGGTGCGCCAGCTGCGGTAGATCTCGTGCACACCGTCCTGGTCGAAGAACGGCATGACATCGTTTCCGAGCAGCTTCAGCTGGTCGTGCGCGCCCAGGTCGGGCAGTCCCTCGGCCTTGACGAGGCCGTGTGCGACGTCGACCCGGAAGCCGTCGACGCCCATGTCGAGCCAGAAGCGCAGGATCGAGCGGAATTCGTCGGCGACGGCCGGGTGTTCCCAGTTGAAGTCGGGCTGCTCGGGAGCGAAGAGGTGGAGGTACCAGTCGCCGGGTGTGCCGTCCGGGTCGGTGGTCCGGGTCCAGGCCGGTCCACCGAAGATGGACTCCCAGTCGTTGGGCGGGAGTTCGCCGTCGGCGCCCTTGCCGGCGCGGAAGTGGTAGCGGTCGCGCAGGGCGGAGCCGGGGCCCTCGGCGAGCGCGCGCTTGAACCACTCGTGCTGGTCGGAGGAGTGGTTGGGCACCAGGTCGACGATGATCCGCAGGCCCAGGTCGTGGGCGTCCCGGATCAGGGCGTCGGCGTCCAGCAGCGTGCCGAACATCGGGTCGATGGCCCGGTAGTCGGCGACGTCGTAGCCCGCGTCGGCCTGCGGGGAGGCGTAGAAGGGGCTGAGCCACACCGCGTCGACGCCGAGGTCCCTGAGGTACGGGAGCCGGGCGGTGACGCCTGCGAGATCGCCCATGCCGTCGCCGTTGCCGTCGGCGAAACTGCGCGGATAGACCTGGTAGATCACCGCGTCCTGCCACCAGCCGGTGCGGTGGCCCGGGGCGTCGTCGGACGTGCCGGTGGAGGGGGCAGCGAGGTGCTGGGTCATGTCGTCCCTGGGGTGTCTGGGTGGGGGGTGGCGCCGGGACCGGGTCGGGATGCCGGCGCCACCGTGACTTGGTGCGTGCGGGTCGTACGGCCGTGCTGCCGCGGGGAGGGTGCTGACGGTCTCGGCCGGACCGGCGAGCGGTGTCGCGTGCCGGGCGCCCGGCGCGATCGTCAGCACCCTCCCGGGTCAGCCCTTGACGGCTCCGGCGGACATGCCGGTGACGAGGTGCTTCTGCGCGAACAGGAAGACCAGGGCCGCGGGTATCGCGATCAGCACGGACGCGGCCGTCATCGGGCCCCACTGGGCTCCGTACTGGTTGACGAACAGCTGGAGTCCGCCGGCGAGCGTGAGGTTGTCCTCGCCGACCATGAAGGCGGAGGCGTACGCCACCTCGCCCCAGGCGGTGATGAAGGAGTAGAACGCGGTGACGGCGAGGCCGGGCTTGGCCAGCGGCAGGATGAGCCGCCAGAACGTGCCGAACGGGGTGAGGCCGTCGACCTGGCCCGACTCGTCGATCTCGCGCGGGATGGTGTCGAAGAAGCCCTTCATCATCCAGGCGCAGAAGGGCACCGAGATGGTGAGGTAGGTGATGACCAGACCGGCCGGCTTATTGAGCAGCCCCATGCCCGCCATGATGTTGTAGATCGGCACGATGAGGACGGCGACGGGGAACATCTGCGTGATCAGCAGCGTCCACATCAGTCCGCGCTTGCCGGGGAAGCGGAAGCGGCTGACCGCGTAGCCGGTGGAGGCGGAGACGATCACTCCGAGGAGTGTGGTGAGACCCGCGACGACGACCGAGTTGCCGAACCATGTCAGGAACTTCGTGTTCTGGAGCAGGTTCGTGTAGTTCTCGAAGGTCGTCTCTTTGAAGAAGTCCGTGGTGGTCGCGAATTCGGCGGGCTTCAGCGAGGTGAGCAGGACCCAGAGCACGGGGAAGACCGCGATCACGGACGCGACGATCAGCGTCAGGTGCAGTGCGGTGGAGGCCAGCGGTGAACGCTCGCCCCGCAGCCGGACCTTGGGCGCGGAGTGCCGCGCGGTGGAGGTGGTTGCGGTGGTCACCAGTCGTCTCCCTGGGTGCGGAGGACTCGCCGGTACACGGCGGCGAAGAGCAGCAGGAGTACGAGGATCAGTACGCCCCAGGTGGAGGACTGCGCGAAGTCGCGCGGGCTGACCTCGAAGGAGAACTTGTACGCCTGGGTGACCAGGATCTGGGTGGCCTCGCCGGGTCCGCCGCGGGTGAGCAGGAAGATCACCGGGAACATGTTGAAGGTCCAGATGGTGGAGAGCAGGATCACCGTCGTGGAGACGGGCCGCAGTCCGGGCAGTGTTATGTGCCGGAAGCGCTGCCAGGCGGTGGCGCCGTCCATCTCGGCGGCCTCGTAGTGCTCGCTGGGGATGGACTGGAGCCCGCCGAGGAGGGCGACCATCATGAACGGCACACCGAGCCACACGTTGACGGCGATGACGGAGATCTTCGCCCAGGTGGGGTCGTCGAGCCAGGCGATGCCGTCGAAGCCGCCGCCGGAGAGGACCTTGTTGAGCAGCCCGCGGTCCTCGTTGTAGAGGAAGCGCCAGGCGAAGACGGAGACGAAGCCGGGGATGGCCCAGGGCAGGATGAGCGCCATCCGGTAGGCGGAGCGCCCGGCGATCCTGCGGTTGAGGATGTTCGCGAGTGCCATGCCGAGGGCGAAGGTGATGGCCACACAGGAGACCGTCCACACCAGGGTCCACCCGAGCGTGCCGAGGAACTGGTCACCGGTGAGCGCGTCGGCGTAGTTGTCCAGCCCCACGAACTCGTACGTGGCGGGGCTGTGGTTGACACCGATGGACCGCGCGACGTTGCGCTCGTTGGCGTCGGTCAGCGACAGGTAGATGCCGCGGACCAGCGGATACCCGATGATCACGCCGATCACGATCACGACGGGCGCGACCATGGTCCAGGCGTACCAGTGCGTCGACAGAGCCCGCCGGAGCTTGCTCGGGGGCGGGGGGTTACCAGTACCGCGGCTCCGGCCGCGGGCGACGTCGTCGCCCGCGGCCTTCGCCACCGACTGGCTGGTGTGGACAGCCATCAGTCGGCCTGCCTTCCTGAGTTACTTCCAGCCCTTGAGGAGCTTGCGGTAGGAGTCGCCGGTCGTCTTGACGGCCTTCTCCGGGGAGGTCTGGCCGGTGAGGACCTTGGTGTACTCGGTGACGAGCGGCGCGAAGAGGCTGCCGGTCTCCGGGATCCAGGGGCGCTCGACGGCGCTCTCGACGACCGGCTTGAAGAAGCCGACGATCTCGTTGTCGACGACGGCTTCCTCGGCGTAGGCGGAGGTGCGGGTCGGCAGGAGGTTGAGCTCCTTGGTGACCTGGGCCTGCGTCTTGACGGAGGTCATGTAGTCGACGAAGGCGTAGGAGGCGTCGAGGTTCTTGGAACCGGCGTAGACGGCCAGGTTGTGACCACCCTGCGGGGCACCCTGCGCGGCGGAGCCGGCCGGGACCGGGGCGACGCCCAGGTTCGCCTTGTCCTTGAACTCCTTGCCGGCGTACGTGTCGGCGACGGCCCACGGGCCGTTGATCATCATCGCGACATCGCCGTCCTTGAAGGACGACTGCATGTTCTCCCAGCCGTCCGTCGCGTCGGTCTTCGCGGCGCCGGAGTCGACGAGGTCCTTGACGACCTTCATGGCCTTGACGCCGGCCGCGTTGTCGATGGTGACGGACTTGTCGGCGGCGTTGACCATGTCGCCGCCCTCGCCGTACAGGAAGGACAGGAACCAGTACGCGTCGTCGCCGCGCAGGTAGAAGCCGGTCTTGCCGGTCTTGGCCTTGATCTTCTTCGAGACGGACTTCAGCTCGTCGATCGACTTCGGGACCTCGACGCCGGCCTCCTTGAAGATCTTCTTGTTGTAGAAGATGCCCATGGAGTCGATGACCTGCGGCACCGCGTACGTCTTGCCGTCGTACTTGGTGGACGCCGCGGCCTGCTTCAGGAAGTCCTCCGGCTTCTGCAGGGCCGGGGTTCCGTCCAGCGGGGCGAGGTAGTCGAGGTCCGCGAACTCGGGGGTCCAGGCGACCTCGGAGCGGATGACGTCGGGGGCGCCGGAGCCGGACTGGGCCGCGTTCTTGAACTTGTTCTGGGCGTCACCGAAGGGAACGTTGACGTACTTGACGTCGACCTTCGGGTGCTCCTTCTCGAAGCCCTCGGCGATCTTCTTGAAGACCTTGTCCTCGCTGCCCGCGGTGGAGGTGTCCCACCACGTCACGGTGCCGGAGAGCTCGCCCGAGCTCTTGGAGGTGCCGTTGGAACTGTCGTCATCGCTGCCGCAGGCGGTCGCCGCGAGCGCCAGGCCCGCAACCAGGGCGGTGGCCGTTATGCCACGTCGCATCTGAACTCCTTCAACTGCCGTACCGCTCCGTCGCGGCGCCGGGTCGACGTGAACGTAACAAGGATGAAAGACGGCCGAAAGAGTTTGCGGAAGATTTCTGCAAGCTTCGGCGATCGTTACATTCGCGTGTCCTCACGGTTGCCGTCAAGCCTCTTGACGGGAGTGCCTGACCCCTGGCAGTGGCGGGTGCCCGCACCTGATTCCGCAGTGCGACGACCTGACCGCGACCCGCATTCCCGCGCCGCAAGACCTTGCAAGACGTTGCTGCCGGGCCATGGGGGCGCCCACTCCTGCCCGTGCGCGCGAGCCCCCGCGCGGGAGCTGTCGCACGATTCCTGTCCATGGTGGGCAATCCGACCCACGCCCGGTACAGTCCAGTCCCATGACCGCACGGCTTGCCGATATCGCAACTCAGGCGGGGGTCAGCGAAGCGACGGTCAGCCGTGTACTGAACGGCAAGCCCGGTGTTGCTGCGGCCACCCGCGAATCCGTCCTTGCCGCGCTCGACGTCCTCGGCTACGAACGGCCCGTACGTCTGCGCAGGCGCAGCGCGGGACTCGTCGGCCTGATCACGCCCGAGCTGGAGAACCCCATCTTCCCGGCGCTCGCCCAGGTCATCGGCCAGGCACTGACGCGACAGGGTTACACCCCGGTGCTGGCGACCCAGACGCCCGGCGGCTCCACCGAGGACGAGCTGACGGAGATGCTGGTCGACCGGGGCGTCTCGGGCATCATCTTCGTCTCAGGACTGCACGCCGACACCTCGGCCGACATGCAGCGCTACGAACAACTGCGCGCCCAGGGCGTCCCCTTCGTCCTCGTCAACGGCTTCTCCCCCAAGGTGCAGGCGCCGTTCATCTCGCCGGACGACCGGGCCGCCATGCGACTCGCGGTCACGCACCTGGTGTCGCTGGGCCACACCCGGATCGGCCTGGCGGTCGGCCCGAAGCGCTTCGTGCCCGTCCTCCGCAAGATCGAGGGCTTCCACGCCACGATGCAGGAACAGTTGAACCTCACCGCGGACGAGGTGGAGGAACTGATCCAGCACTCCCTGTACACGCTGGAGGGCGGGCAGGCGGCCGCCTCGGCGCTGATGGAGCGGGGCTGCACAGCGGTGGTGTGCGCGAGCGACATGATGGCGCTCGGTGCGATCCGCGCCGCCCGCCGGCTCTCCAGGGACGTACCGCGCGACCTTTCGGTGGTCGGCTACGACGACTCTCCGCTCATAGCGTTCACCGATCCGCCGCTGACCACGATCCGGCAGCCGGTGACGGCGATGGGACAGGCCGCGGTGCGCACGCTCCTGGAGGAGATCGGCGGCACGCCCGCCCCGCACAGCGAGTTCGTCTTCATGCCGGAGCTGGTCGTGCGCGGCTCGACCGCCGCGGGCCCCGGTCCCGACGCGGCCGCCGCCGCCCCGGCCGTCCCAGGATCCCACGCGCGCCCGTAGCCCGCAGGACGTGCAACCCGCTCCCGACCGGAGGATCATCAGGCGGAGGGGGCAAATCTGGCAGACTCTGTGCCTATGGGTGAATTGAGCGTGAAACCACAGGAAGGCCGCACGGAGGCCACCCCGTCACCCATCGTGAACGAGGCGGCTCCCGAGGCGAATGCGAAGCAGAACGGCGAAGCGAACCGGATCAGCAGACTGCTCGACCGCGGTCTGGCCGGACTCCGCTCGCCACGGTCGCCACGGCGACCACGCATCTGGTTCGAAATCCTGCTGATCGCGGTCAGTTACTGGCTGTACTCGCTGGTGCGCAACGCCGTCCCGGAACAGAAGACGGCGGCCCTCTCCAACGCCGACTGGCTGTGGTCGGTCGAGCGGTTCCTGGGAATCGCCGTGGAGCAGTCGGTCAACCACGCGGTCAACTCGGTGACATGGCTGATCGTGTCGATGAACTACTACTACGCGACGCTGCACTTCGTCGTCACCATCGGTGTGCTCATCTGGCTGTTCCGCCGCCACCCGGGCCGCTACGCACCGGCCCGCCTGGCGCTGTTCGCGACCACGGCGGTGGCTCTGCTCGGCTACTACCTGTACCCGCTGGCTCCGCCCCGGCTGATGAACGGCGGCAACTTCATCGACACGGTCATGGTCCACCAGACCTGGGGTTCGATGGCTTCGGGCAACTTCAAGCAGATGTCGAACCAGTACGCGGCGATGCCGTCGATGCACATCGGCTGGTCGCTGTGGTGCGGCCTGACCGTCTTCGCACTGGCCTCCGCGCCGTGGGCGCGCATCCTGGGCCTGCTCTACCCGGCGGTGACCCTGATCGTGATCGTGGCGACCGCGAACCACTTCTGGCTGGACGCGGTGGGCGGCATGGCGTGTCTGGCCTTCGGTTACGCGGTGTCGTACGCGTGGTACGGAGCGCTGCCGCACCACCTGCCGAAGCTGATTCCGCCGAAACCCACCCGCCGCCCGCGCCTGGCGGCGGTGACGAAGCGCCCGCATGCCCAGAAGGCGGCGGCGGGCGGCAACTGATCAAGCGGGCCGGGCTCCTCAAGCCCCTCGGCGCTTGAGGAGCGGGGGCGCGGCAGCGCCCCGGAACCCCGGACGCACCCGCCCACGCAGCGCACACGCACCTCGCCCGCACCGGCACACGTCCACGCACGCACACCGCGCGCCCTCACGACCGCAGCCTCATCGCCCTGCAACGTCCCGGCAGGGGCCCCGCGAGGGCCCCTCACGCAGCCCCGTAGAACCGCTCCTCCATCACTGCCCGAGCCCGCCGCGTGATCCGCCGGTAGTCGTCCAACATGTCACCGACGTGCCCGGGCTCGTACCCCAGATACCGCCCCACCGCGGTCAGCTCCCGCGGCCCGGACGGGAACGTGTCGGCCGGCCGGCCGCGCACCAGCATCACCGCGTTGCGGACCCGTGTCGCCAGCACCCACGCCTCGTCCAGCGTCTGCGCGTCCTCGCCGGAGATCAGCTCCGCCGCGCACGCCGCGGCCAGCGCCTCCCTGGTCCGGGTGGTGCGCAGTCCCGGCTCCGCCCAGCCGTGCTGCATCTGCATCAGCTGGACCGTCCACTCCACGTCGCTCAGCCCGCCCCGGCCCAGCTTGGTGTGCAGGGTCGAGTCCGCGCCACGCGGCAGCCGCTCGGACTCCATCCGGGCCTTCAGCCGCCGGATCTCCCGGACCGCGTCCTCTCCCAGTCCCTCCACCGGATACCGCAGCGGGTCGATGAGCTCGATGAAGTCACGGCCCAGGTCGATGTCGCCGGCCATCGGCTGGGCGCGCAGCAGTGCCTGGCTCTCCCAGACCAGCGACCAGCGCCGGTAGTAGGCCTCGTACGACTTCAGGGTGCGCACCAGCGGCCCGCTCTTGCCCTCGGGGCGCAGATCCGCGTCGATGAGCAGCGGCGGGTCGGCGGTGGGCAGCTGGAGGAGCCGTCGCATCTCGGCGACGACCCGGTTCGCGGCCCGGCTCGCCTCCTGGTCGTCGACGCCCTCCCTGGGCGCGTGCACGAACAGGACGTCCGCGTCGGAGCCGTATCCCAGCTCGTGGCCGCCGAAGCGGCCCATGCCGATCACCGCGAACCGCGTGGGCAGGGTGTCGCCCCACTCCGCGCGGACGGCGGCGCGCAGCGCCCCGGCGATCGTGACGGCGTTCAGATCGGTGACGGCGCTGCCGACCCGGTCGACGAGCGCCCCGGGGTCGGGTTCGGCGGGGCTGTCCTCGGTGCCGTAGGAGCCGATGAGGTCGGCGGACGTCGTACGGAACAGTTCGCGCCGGCGCACCCCGCGCACCACCGCCACCGCCGATTCGGCGTCCTCGGCCCGCCCCACCGCGGCCAGCACCTCCTGCTCCAGAGCCTCCCGGCTGCGCGGCTTCAGCCCCTGCGGGTCGCCGAGGATCGCCACCGCCTCGGGGGCGCGCAGCAGCAGGTCGGGGGCGAGGCGCCCGGCCGACAGGACCCGGGCGAGGTTCTCCGCCGCGGCGCCCTCGTCGCGGAGCAGTCGCAGGTACCACGGGGTCTTGCCGAGCGCGTCGGACACCTTGCGGAAGCCGAGGAGTCCGGCGTCCGGGTCGGCGGAGTCGGCGAACCAGCCGAGCAGCACCGGCAGCAGGGTGCGCTGGATGGCGGCCTTGCGCGAGACTCCGGACGACAACGCCTCCAGGTGCCGCAGGGCGGCCGCCGGGTCCTCGTATCCGAGGGCTTCGAGGCGGTGCGCGGCGGCCTTCGCGCTGAGCCGGGACTCGCCGGGCGCGAGCTGGGCGACGGCGTCGAGCAGCGGCCGGTAGAACAGCTTCTCGTGCAGCCGCCGCACCACGGACGCGTGCCGCTTCCAGGCCTGGTTCAGCTCGGCGATGGGGTCGGTGCGCATACCGAGGGAGCGTCCGAGCCGCCGCAGGTCCGGCTCGTCCACCGGGACCAGATGGGTGCGGCGCAGCCGGTAGAGCTGGATGCGGTGCTCCATGGCGCGCAGGAAGCGGTAGGCGTCGTCCAGCTGGGCGGCGTCCACCCGGCCCACGTATCCGCCCTCGGCGAGCGCGCCCAGCGCCTCCAGGGTCGATCCGCTGCGCAGGGCGGGGTCGCTGCGGCCGTGCACGAGCTGGAGCAGCTGGACGGCGAACTCGACGTCCCGCAGACCGCCGGGGCCGAGCTTGATCTCGCGGTCGACCCGGTCGGCGGGGATGGTGTCGACGACGCGGCGACGCATCTTCTGCACGTCGGGCACGAAGTTCTCGCGGTCGGCGGCCTGCCAGACGAGGGGCGAGACGGCCTCGACGTACTCGGCGCCCAGCTCGGGGTCACCGGCCACCGGCCGGGCCTTGAGAAGCGCCTGGAACTCCCAGGTCTTGGCCCAGCGCTGGTAGTAGGCGAGGTGCGAGCTGAGCGTGCGCACCAGCGGCCCGTTGCGGCCTTCGGGCCGGAGGTTGGCGTCGACGGGCCAGATGGTGCCCTCGACGGTCGTGTCGGAGCAGATCCGCATCATGTGCGCGGCCAGGCGGGTGGCGGCCTGCATGGCCGCGCTCTCCCCGGCGCCGTCGGCGTGGTCGGCGGGCTCCGCCACGAAGATGACGTCGACGTCGGAGACGTAGTTCAGTTCGTGGCCGCCGCACTTGCCCATCGCGATGACGGCGAGCCGGCACTGCGCGGCGTCGGCGGGCGTGGCCGTACGCGCGATGGCGAGCGCGGCCCGGAGCGTCGCGGTGGCCAGGTCGGCCAGCTCGGCGGCGGTCTCGGCGACGTCCGTCGTACCGCACACGTCACGTGCCGCTATCGACAGGAGGCACCGGCGGTAGGCGGCGCGCAACGAGTCCGGGTCGCCGGCCCCGGCCAGCTCACGTTCGAACTCGGGGACCCCGGGGTGCAGATCGGCCGCCTCGTACGTGACGAGGGCCTGCCAGTCGCGCGGGTGCCGGGCCAGGTGGTCGCCGAGGGCCTCGGACGCCCCGAGCACCCCGAGAAGCCGGTCCCGCAGGGGTTTGGCGGTGACGAGGGTGTCCAGCAGGATCTGCCGCTCGTCGGCCTCCTCGGCCTCGACGAGCCGGACGAGGCCGCGCAGCGCCAGATCGGGGTCGGCGGTCGCCCCGAGGGCTTCGAGGAGGACGGGGTCGGAGCGTACGGAGGACAGGTCGGGAAGGTCGAGGAGCCGCTCGGCGGCGGACGGATCGGTGAAACCGTGCCGCAGCAGTCGGGTGAACGTACTGCTCCTGCGCCCCGGCAACGTCGTCATTCCGCGCTCCTGCTCGCCGCCCGATCAGCCTCCAGCCTTCCGAGCCTAGCCGGGCCCTGATGTTCTCGTGGAGTGCCCGGCCCGTTTCATGACCCGGGTCCTTGGCGCGGGGTTCCGTCCTCAATCTCCCCCATAGCCTTAAGGGCATGGGGGGACCCCCTCGACAGGCTTTTGTGCGGGTGCCCCGCGGGGCGCGCCTTACCCGGTGGGTGGAGGTCCGAGGCCCCTCCGGGGCGTCTCCTCGGACGACGAACGTTCCGCCGGTACGCAGCGGACCCGGGTCGATGTTCGTCGTCCTGCGGGGACTCCCCTGCACGGCCCCGGACCCGGCCGCCTTGCGTCTGCGGCAGTCGTCTCGCCGGTGTGCAGACGCAGGCGAGAGCGGGTGGGGGCGTGCAGGGGAGTCCCCGCAGAAAATGGCGACGACCCGGGTACCTGTTCGTCGTCGGGTGCACACGCCATTTCTGAGGAGTCTCCCCGGAGGGCCCCCGCCCCCACCCACCGGGCAGGGGCGCACCCCGCAACGCGGAGCACCCGCACAAAATCAAGCCCGTCCGGCGATTGAGGACGGAACCCCGCACCCCGGAAAGGGGCGCGTCCCGATGACGACGGTGGCGTACCACTCGTCGGAGGTGACCACACGCGGGACGAGCCCGGCGCTGCCCACGGCCTCCTCGGCCCGTGCCGCCTGCCGTTCGCTGGTCTCGACCAGCAGGCTGCCGCCCGGGGCGAGCCACTGCGGTGCCTCGGCGGCCACCCGTCGCATCACGTCGAGGCCGTCGCCGCCTCCGTCGAGGGCGACGAGCGGTTCGTGGACACGCGCCTCGGCGGGCAGCAGGGCGACATCGTCCGTCGGTACGTACGGCACATTGGCGAGGAGCACGTCGACGCGCCCGCGCAGGGAGCCGGGCAGGGGTTCGAAGAGGTCGCCCTCGTAGACGCGGCCCAGGCCGCCGACGTTGCGCCGGGCGCAGCGCACCGCGGCGGGTTCGACGTCGGCGGCGTGCAGCTCGACGTCGTCCAGCACGGCGGCGAGTGCGGCACCGAGCGCGCCCGAACCGCAGCAGAGGTCGACCACGACGGCCGGGTTCGGGGCCAGTTCCGCGGCCTGGCGGATCAGGAACTCGGTGCGGCGGCGGGGGACGAAGACCCCGGGATCCACCGCGATGCGCAGACCGCTGAACTCGGCCCAGCCGAGGACGTGTTCCAGGGGGTGACCGGTGACGCGCCGTTCCACCATGGCGGCGAGTTCGGCGGGACCGGGCGCGGTGGCGGCGATCAGATCCGCTTCGTCCTCGGCGAACACGCAGCCGGCGGAGCGAAGGGTGGTGACGAGAGAGGAAAGAGCGAGGGGTGACAGCGGGACCGGCATGGAGCGGAGAGCCTTTCGGGAAAACGCCGATGGGTGCTCCGCGGCCGGTTACGTCCGGTCGACCACGCGATCATGTGAGGCGAGCACCCAGCCTGATGCAGCGGTGATGGGTCCCACCTCCTTCGGTACGTCCCCGTGCGGGGATGCGAAACACTACCGCAGCCCGGCTCCGATCCGGTCCCCACCGCGGCCACGGATAATGACGCCCATGGAGCGCTCTGTGGGACTACGGGAACGCAAGAAGGAAGCCACCCGGCAGGCCGTGCACGAAGCTGCGTTGCGGCTGACCGTCGAGCACGGCTTCGACCAGCTCACGGTGGAGGCCGTGGCGGATGCGGCCGGCATCTCCCGCAGAACGTTCTCCAACTACTTCACCGGCAAGGAGGACGCCCTTCTCCACGGCGAGGAGCAGCAGATCGGGGAGCTCGTCAGGGCCGTGCGCGAGCGCCCCGCCGAGGAGGACGCCTGGACGGCTCTGCGGGCGGCCGTGGCACGGTTCGCCGAGCGCGTCGCACCTCCGGAACGCGAATGGGCCGTCCGCACCCGCCTGGCCATGAACCATCCCTCCCTCCTGGCCCGTCAGCTCGCCAACCACGCGGCGCTGGAACGGGACTTGGCCGAGGCCGTGGCCGGCCGGCCCGCCCACTCGACCGGGCCGGTCCGCCCCCTGGTCCTCGCCACGGCGTTCCTCTCCTCGCTGCGGATCGCGATGCGCATGTGGATCGAGGAGGACCTGGCCCGGGAGCCCATCGATGTGATGGACGAGATCCTGGACGAGATGGGACGCAGCTTCGGCTGAGCCGGCGACCGGGGCGACCGGGCAACCGCCGGGGCGGCGCCGTCCGCCGGGCTCACACCTCGGTCGGTACGCAGAGCACCGGCACGGTCGACAGGTGGAGGAGCTTGTGCGGGGTGGAGCCGAGCAGTGCCCCGCGGATCGGGCTCTCGCCCCAGCTGCCCACCACGATGACCCGGGCCTCGTGCCGTGCGGCGGCCTCGATCAGGGCCTGCGCCGGACTCCGGTCGATCACCTCGACGGTGGCGGGCACGCCCGCCTCTTCGGCCGCGGCGAGCGCGTGCTCAAGGCCCGAACGGCCGGCCTGGCGGACAGCCTCGTAGTGCGCCCGGTACTCCTCGCCCGTGGGGCCGGGCGGCGCCGCCCCGTAGACCAGGACCAGCGGCTCGTCGTATGCGGTGGCCACCTCGATGGCGATGCGCAGGGCGCGTGCGGCACCGGGTGACTCGTCGTAGCCGAGGACCACGGACATGTCAGCGCTCCTTGCCGTGCACGAGTTCGGGATCGACCACACCGCGGCGCTCGTCCCAGAACAGGGACGACCGGAACCGCCACACCACCATGAGCACCACACCGATCAGGCTGATGCAGATACCGATGACGAGCGGCGGACCGAGACCGAACCACGAGGTGCCGCTGTAGGAGTTCGCCGGGTCCGACATGTCGATGACGGACCGCACGAGCAGCCAGGTCAGCAGACCTGCTCCGATCAGCGGACCGAGGCCGATGAGCAGGAAGCTCCGTACGCTCTCGGTCAGATGGTGCCGGTAGTAGACCGCGCAGGCCACCCCGGTCAGCGCGTAGTAGAAGGCGATCAGCAGGGACAGCGCCGTCAGTGAGTCGAACAGGGCGTTCTCGCTGATCTGGTTGACGACGAGATACCAGGCGATGGCGATGGCGGCCACCCACCAGGTGCTCACGTCAGGTGTCCTGAACCGCGGGTTGATGCGGGCGAAGTGCGCCGGCAGCGCATGCCGGCGGGCCATCGACAGCGCGGTGCGGGAGGCGGGAATGATGGTGGTCTGGGTCGAGGCGAGGGCGGACGTCGCGACGGCGAGCAGCACGACCCAGTCCCAGCCGCCCATGACCTCGCGGGCGAGCAGGGCGAAGATGAACTCCTCCTCGTCGGCGTTCTCGGCCAGGTACGCCGTTCCGGCGAACGCGACGACCGCGAAGCCGACGGACAGGTACGTCACCAGCAGGATGATCGTCGACCACACACCCGCCTTGCCGGGAGCGGTCGCGGAGTCCTCGACCTCCTCGGTGAGGTTGACCGCGGATTCCCAGCCCCAGTAGATGAACACCCCCAGCAGCAGGCCGCTGGTGAGGGCCGCGCCGCCCGCCCCGAAGGGGTTGAGCCACGCGGCCGAGGGACGGATGGAGTCGAACGACGTCGTGCCCGCGTAGACGCGGTACAGCGCGACGATCACGAAGACGATGAGGAAGGCCACCTGCGCCAGGATCAGCACGTTCTGCACCTTGGCCGACAGCTCGGTACCGATGACGCACAGGCCGGTCATCACCAGGATCAGGATCACGGTGAGCAGTTGGCGCACGAAGGTGTTGTCGGCCCAGCTGTCGAGTCCGACGGCCAGCAGGCCGAAACTGACGGCGACGTCGGCCAGGGAACCCACGACGAGCACACCGGTCATCGTGATGGCCCATCCCCCCAGCCACCCGGTCCACGGCCCCATCGCGCGGGTCACCCAGGAGAACGTCGTCCCGCAGTCCTGGTCGACCTTGTTCAGGTAGTAGAAGGCCGACGCGATGAAGAGCATCGGCACGAAGGAGGCGAAGAGCACTCCGGGTGCGTAGATGCCGACGAGCGCGACGATCGGCCCGATGACGGCCGCCACGGAGTAGGCAGGTGAGGTGGCGTTCAGCCCGATGACGAGCGCGTCGACGAAGCCGATCGCGTTGGCCTTCAGAGTCGCCGGCCGCGCTGGTCCGGCAAGGTCCTTCGCCATGTGCCCTCGCTACGTCACGGGCCCCGGAAGGAAGCGGAATGGGCCGTTTCTCATGCTATGGAGGCGGTTCCGGGTGCGCACATCCGCCGCGCACACGGTCCAGCGGATGTACGCACCACGGGTCACTGCTCGCGCATGCCCCACGGTGCGCCGTACTCGGTCAGCAGATCGAGGAACGGACGCGGAGGCAGGGCCTCGGGCCCCAGCACCCCGCTGCCGCCCCACGCGCCGCCCGCGAGGAGTTCGAGCGCGGCCACGGGATTGATCGCGGTCTGCCAGACGACCGCCTGGGAGCCGTACTCCCGCATCGACCACTGGTTGTCGACGACGTGGTAGAGGTAGACCTCCCGGGGCCGGCCGTCCTTGACGCCCTTCACCCAGGTTCCCGCGCACGTCTTGCCGTGCATCCGCTCACCGAGCCCGGCGGGGTCGGGCAGGCAGGCGGCGACGACGTCACGGGGCGATACCGCGGCCTGCCCCGAGCCGCTCTTCACGGATACGGGTTCGGTCCGGTCGAGCCCGAGCATGTGGAGGGTGCGGAGCACCCCGATGAACTCGTCGCCGAGCCCGTACTTGAAGGTGACCTTCCGGGCCTTCAGCCACCGCGGGACGAGCAGCACCTCCTCGTGCTCCACGTTGACGCACTCCACGGGCCCGATGCCTTCGGGGAAGTCGAAGACCTCCGGCTCGCTGAAGGGGGCCGTGGTGTACCAGCCCCGCTCCTGCTCGTACACGACCGGCGGGTTCAGACACTCCTCGATGGTCGTCCAGATGCTGAACGACGGCGCGAAGTCATAGCCGTCCACCGTCAGATTCGCTCCGTCACGGATCCCGATCTCCTCGATCTCGTCGAAGAGCTCGTCGGAGGCGTACCGGGCGAACACATCGGACAGGCCGGGCTCCACGCCCATGCCCACGAGAGCGAGTCGCCCTGCGGCCTCCCACTCCGCGGCCCGTTCGAACTGCTCGTCCCCGAGCTTGACCCCGCACTCCTCGTACGGACGGGTCGGGTGCGGCCGGGACAAGGACATGGCCATGTCGAGGTAGTGGGCGCCGTGGGCGAGGGCGGACTCGAAGAGCGGCAGCACGAAACGAGGGTCCGTGGCGTTGAGCAGGACGTCGCAGCGGTGCTCACCGAGCGCTTGCCGCACCGCTGCCCGGTCCGAGGCGTCCAGCCGGGCGGCGCCGAACCGGTCCCCCTTCTCCCTCAGGGCCGCGACGGCGCTCTCCGCCCGTCCGAGGTCGTAGTCGGCGACGGTCATGTGCTCGAAGAAAGGCCGGCGGGCCGCGATCCTCGTGATCGCCGTGCCGACGCCTCCCGCTCCGACCAAGAGGACACGCATGGAAACACCACTCCTTCAGCTGTTCGGGCGATCTTCCGGGGGGGCACCTCAGCCGCAGTGCTGGATCTGCGAGGTCTGCATCCCGGCGAGGAACGTGGGCTTGACGTTCCGCTCCCGATTCTGCCGGGAATCGGGCTCCTTGGGCCCCTTGTCCTCGATCAGCCAGCTCTTGGACGGGTTCGCGACATCGGTGAAGTAGAGCCGGCTCGGCTCGTCGAGACTGACCGTCTCGCCGGCGGTGGTCACCTGACTCAGGGGTGTGACCCACCAGACGGTGCACCCGTCCATGGATCCCACATCCATGTAGTCACCCTGGGGAAAGGTCAGCGTGATGTCGTGGATGGGGAGGTGCCCGTGGTTGGCGATGCTCAGGGTCTCCGTACCGTCGGCGTTGGACTGCCGGATGAAGCTGACCTTGACCGCCTGCTCACGTTCCGCCTGCCGCTGGGCCTTCTCGCTCGCGTCACGCGACTGCATCAGGCTCAGGACGGACACGACCAGCGCCAGCACGGCGACTGCGGCGGCGATCCACTCCGTACGGAGACGGCGACGCGGCGGTGGAGCAGATGTCATGGATCCACCGTCGGCCGACTCGCCGCACCACGCCTCCGGGGCGCATCCTTCCGGGGGCCGGCCCCCGGCCCGGCCTTCCGCGCCCCCGCGCCCGGAAACCGCTCAGCGGGCCCGCTCGTGGACCAGCGGGGCCGTTCCCGGACCAGCGCGCCCGTCCTTGGATCAGCGGGGCTGTTCCTCGATCAGCGGGCAGTGGGTCCCCGTGTAGATGGTGGGCATGCAGCGGTTGCAGTGAATGCACTGCGAGCGGGTGGCGGCGTCACGGCCGATACGGTCCAGCAGGTCGGGCTCGCGCAGCAGGGCGCGGGCCATCGCGACGAACTCGAACCCCTCCGCCATGGCACGGTCCATGCCCTGCCGGTCGGTGACACCGCCGAGCAGGATCAACGGCAGCTCCAGCTCGGCGCGGAACCGCCGGGCCGAGTCGAGCAGGTACAGGGGTCGGTAGGGATACGTACGGAACACGCCGCGGCCCACCGCCCGGATCGCAAGCCGCTGAGGGAGCGGGAAGTTGGCCGCGAACTCGGCCACGGGGGCGCCGCCCCGGAACAAGTACATCGGGTTCAGCAGCGAACTGCCCGCGGTCAGTTCGAGTGCGTCGACGCTGCCGTCCGCCTCCAGCCAGCGCGCAACCTGGAGGCTGTCGTCCACGGTGAGCCCGCCCGGCGCACCGTCCTTCATGTTCAGTTTGGCGGTGATGGCTAGCCGGTCGCCCAACGCGTCGCGTACCGCACGCGTGACACCCAGCGCCACGGCGGCGCGGGCGCGCAGCGAGCCGCCGAAGGCATCGGTGCGGCGGTTCAGCCGGGGGCTGAGGAAGGCGCTGGCCAGGTAGTTGTGGCCGAGGTGGATCTCCACGGCGTCGAAGCCGGCCTCGGCCGCCAGCAGGGCGGCCTCGGCGTGGGCCTTGATGACGCGGTCGATGTCCTCGGCGGTGGCCGCCTTGTTGCGGCGCATGCTCAGCGCGTTGAATCCCGCCATCGGGGCGAGGGAGGCCAGACCGTTGGACCGGCCGTCGGCCACCGGGCCCGCGTGGCCCAGCTGGGCGGAGACGGCGGCACCGGTGTCGTGCACCGCCTCGGTCAGCCTGCGCAGCCCCGGCAGCGCCTCGGGCCGCATCCACAGCTGCCGGCGCTCGGTACGGCCCTCCGGCGCCACGGCGCAGTAGGCCACGGTGGTCATGGCGACCCCTCCGGCGGCGGGACGCAGGTGGTAGTCGATGAGCTCCTGGGTGACCAGTGCGTCGGGGGTGGCGCCCTCGAAGGTCGCGGCCTTGATGACCCGGTTACGCAGCCTCAGCGGCCCGAGCCGGGCCGGCGCCAGCACATCCGGGGCGCTGCGGGACGCCTCTCCCGCCGGTTCTTCCGTTGCCGGTCCATCCACCATGGCGCGGAGCATCGCAGAGATCTGACGAATAGTCAGTAGTTTTGCGACGGGGAGCACACCCGGATGCCGCTTCGCCGTACCGGTCGATCCAGATCCTCGGGCCCGCACCGGGGCGGGCCGTCCCGGCCCCGCCGTCGAGGGCGCGCCGGACGGCACGCGGGCGGACCGGGCCCCCGATACGGCTTCGGGCCGACGGCACGAAACCGTCGGCCCGAAGCCACGTACAAGCACCCGCAAGGCGCTGACCTGCGATTACAGCACCGGCAGCAGTGCCTTCAGCTCGAAGGCCGTGACCTCGCTGCGGTACTCCTCCCACTCCTGCTTCTTGTTGCGCAGGAAGAAGTCGAAGACGTGCTCGCCGAGCGTCTCGGCGACCAGTTCGCTCTTCTCCATCAGCGCGATCGCCTCGCCCAGGTTCTGCGGCAGCGGCTCGATGCCCATCGCGCGGCGCTCCGCGTCGGACAGGGCCCAGACGTCGTCGTCGGCGCCGGCCGGGAGTTCGTAGCCCTCCTCGATGCCCTTGAGGCCCGCGGCGAGGAGCACCGCGTACGTCAGGTAGGGGTTGGCGCCGGAGTCGATGGAGCGGACCTCGACGCGGGCCGAGCCGGTCTTGCCGGGCTTGTACATCGGGACGCGGATCAGCGCGGAGCGGTTGTTGTGGCCCCAGCAGATGTACGAGGGGGCCTCGCCGCCGGCGCCCGCGGCGCGGGAGGAGCCGCCCCAGATGCGCTTGTAGGAGTTGACCCACTGGTTGGTCACGGCGGAGATCTCCGCGGCGTGCTTGAGCAGACCGGCGATGAAGGAGCGGCCGACCTTGGAGAGCTGGTACTCGGCGCCGGACTCGTAGAACGCGTTGCGGTCGCCCTCGAAGAGGGAGAGGTGGGTGTGCATGCCCGAGCCGGGGTACTCCGAGAACGGCTTCGGCATGAAGGTCGCCTGCACGCCCTGCTCCAGCGCGACCTGCTTCATGACCAGGCGGAACGTCATGATGTTGTCGGCCGTGGACAGCGCGTCCGCGTACCGCAGGTCGATCTCCTGCTGGCCGGGGGCGCCCTCGTGGTGGCTGAACTCGACCGAGATGCCCATCGATTCGAGCATGGTGATCGCCTGGCGGCGGAAGTCCATGCCGACGTTCTGCGGGGTGTGGTCGAAGTAGCCGGAGCTGTCCGCCGGGGTGGGGCGGGTGCCGTCGACCGGCTTGTTCTTCAGCAGGAAGAACTCGATCTCGGGGTGGGTGTAGAAGGTGAAGCCCAGGTCCGAGGTCTTGGCCAGGATGCGCTTGAGCACGTAGCGCGGGTCGGCGAAGGAGGGCGAGCCGTCGGGCATCAGGATGTCGCAGAACATCCGGGCCGTGCCGGGGGCCTCCGCGCGCCAGGGCAGGATCTGGAACGTGCCCGGGTCCGGCTTGGCGATCATGTCCGACTCGTACACCCGGGCGAAGCCCTCGATGGCCGAGCCGTCGAAGCCGATGCCCTCGTCAAACGCCTGTTCCAGCTCGGCAGGGGCCACGGCCACCGACTTGAGGTAACCGAGCACGTCGGTGAACCACAGCCGTACGAACCGGATGTCGCGCTCCTCAAGTGTCCTGAGGACGAATTCCTGCTGCTTGTCCATAGCCACATCCTTGCAGTTCAGACGGTCCGTGCACCACCGCCCGGGGTAGGGGAGGAAGCCCAGTATCACGACCCCGGATTTCACCCAGATTACGCACCCGACGTGAGATGGAGCACGCGGCCACCCACTACGATCGTCGGCCATGGTGTGTATGGGGCGCGACGGCCTCGCAACTGCCCTGCGCGCACCGGTTCCGGACCCGTTCCCGTCATCTCATCGCCCCTTCGCAGAAGGACCTACGACATGAGCTTCGACCGCAGGACCCGCATAGAGCAGATGCGCAAGGCCGACCGCGCGCGAGACCGCCGCACCCGCGTGCTGGTCATAAGCCTCAGCGCCGTCGTCGTCGCTGGTCTCGTCACCTTCGGCACCTACACGCTGCTCGACAAGTCCGAGGCCTCGGCCGACCAGAAGGCCGCGGACGCCAAGAACGCCGAGCAGTCCGAGGCGGAGAAGAAGGAACTGGCCGAAGGGCCGATCCAGGGCGAGAAGACGTGGGACGCGAAGAAGCTGACCCGCAACCACGTCACCAAGACCGTCTCGTACCCGATGAAGCCGCCGGTCGGCGGGGACCACAGCCCCGTCTGGATGAACTGCGACGGCGACGTATACAAAAAGGCGATTCCCGACATGAACGCCGTGCACGCGCTGGAGCACGGTTCGGTGTGGGTGACGTACACGGACAAGGCCCCGGCCGCCGACGTGGACAAGCTCGCCGAGCGGGTCGGGAAGACCCCGTACTCGCTGATGAGCCCGTACAAGGACCAGGCCGGCGCCATCATGCTGAGCGCCTGGGGCAAGCAGGTCACGGTGGACGGTGCCGATGACCGCCGGGTGGCGCAGTTCTTCGCCAAGTACGTGCAGGGCGCGCAGACACCCGAGCCGGGCGCGGCGTGCACCGGCGGACTGGCGGCTCCGTGACGGTGACCGATCGCGATCGCACCCGGCGCGTCCGGTGGGCGGCGGGTTCCGCCGTCGGGCTCGCGCTGCTGTTCGCGGGGGCGGCGACGGTCGCCTCCGCGCGGGACGACGGGTCCGGGCATCACGCGGCCGCACCCGCCGCGAAGGCCCCGGCATCCGGTTCCGCGGACGCCGGGTTCGCCCGCGACATGGCCGTCCACCACCAGCAGGCCGTTGAGATGTCCTTCATCGTGCGCGACCGCACCCGGGACGAGGACGTGCGCCGTTTCGCGTACGACATCGCCAACACGCAGGCCAACCAGCGAGGCATGCTGCTCGGCTGGCTGGACCTGTGGGAGCTGCCGAAGGCGGCCGCCGGGCAGGAGCCGATGGCCTGGATGGCCGCCGGACAGCACGCGGGCCACGACATGGCCGGGATGCCGGGCATGGGCGGCGGTTACGAGGCCCACGACGGGTCCCTCATGCCCGGCATGGCGACCCGCACCGAGCTCGCACAGCTCCGCAGGGCCAGTGGCAGGCAGGCCGAGATCCTGTACCTCCAGCTGATGACCGACCACCACAAGGGTGGAATCGACATGGCCCGCGGCTGCGCGGACCTGTGCACCGTGAAGGTGGAGAAGCGGCTGGCCCAGGGCATGGTCGAGGGCCAGCAGTCCGAGCTGGAAGCCATGGCAGGGATGCTGACGGAACGAGGTGCCGCGCCCCGGCCCTGACCGCACCACACCACAGCGCAGCGGGCCTGACGCCCGCCCCGGGCCGGTCCGGGCCTGCCCGCCCGCGAGGTTCCCCTCCGCCGCAGATGCACCCGAATGGGTGATAGCGGTCGCGTACTCCGAACGGACCCATGACGATGGGTTCGCTCGGGGTCGTACGGAAGTGCCCGTCGGCACGCAGGAGGAATCCTCATGACCACCGCCAAGGACATCATGCACACCGGCGCCACCTGGATCCCGGCGCACGAGACCCTCGACCGAGCCGCCCAGATGATGCGCGACCACGACGTCGGCGCGCTGCCCATCTCCGAGAACGGCGGTCAGGACCGGATGATCGGCATCCTCACGGACCGCGACATCGTGGTCGGCTGTGTGGCCATGGGCCGTGATCCGTCCAGGACGACCGCCGGTGACCTCGCTCGGGGCACGCCGCGGTGGATCGACGCGGAGGCCGGTGTCGAGGCGGTGCTGGAGGAGATGCAGAACCACCGGATCCGCCGGCTGCCGGTGATCGAGAACAAGAAGCTGATCGGCATGATCAGCGAGGCCGATCTGGCCCAGCACCTCTCCGACGACCAGATCGCCGGCTGGGCGGAGAAGGTCTACTCCAGCGGCTGACCCGTGCGCGGCCCGCGCGGTCGGAACGGCCCGTCCTCCCGCGGCGCGCGGGCTGGCGGGCCATCGCCGTTCATATACCCGGTGGGGGTAGTGTGACGGCATGTCCGGAACGAGGAGTGCGACATACGGGCAGCTGCTGCTGTTCGCCGCGCTGCTCTTCGGGATCTTCACCATGCACACCGTCGGGCACCCGTCGGAACACAGCGGCCCCGGACTCATGACACGGGCCGCCCCGCATGTGACGGCCGGGTCCGCCGCGGCCGTGGCGCCACCCGGATCCGTCATGACGCCCGGACCCGCGGCGGCCGTCCGGCACGAATCCCCCTCACCCCTGCACGGCATGGACCCGATGGCCGTCTGCCTGGCCGTGCCGGCCACCTGGGGCCTCGCCCTGCTCATCGTGCTGTCGTTGGTACGGCGGTACGCCGGCCGGTGGCCGGGACGGGGCCGGGCCCGGTCGCCGAGGACGCCCCGGCCCCCTCCTCCCCCGCCCCGGCCGCGCAATGCCGTCCTCACCGGACTGTCGGTGCTCCGGATATAGGCGCCCCGCGCCCCCGTCCGTCCTCCAGCACACCGACAACATCCTTGAGGTGCACTCAGTCATGCCCGCTCAGCACACCCGACGCGCCGTGCTCGGCGCCTCGCTCGCCCTTGCCGGTACGGGAGTTCTCGCCGCCTGTTCCGGCGGCGACGGAGCCTCCGACCACTCCGCCATGAACCACGGGGCCCCCTCCGGCACGGCGGTCCCGGACGGCTACGTCTCCCCCGACGGCCCGGAGGTCGCCGCGGCCGAGAAGCGGCGGGGCACCGGCCCCGAGCGCAAGGCCGCCCTGACCGCGACCGCGTCCCGGCTCGACCTGGGCGGCGGGCACACCGTCAGCTCATGGGCTTACGGGGACCGGCTCCCCGGGCAGGAGATCCGGGTCACCGCGGGCGACACGCTCGCCCTCACCCTCGCCAACCACCTGCCGCAGGCCACCTCGCTGCACTGGCACGGCCTCGCCCTGCGCAACGACATGGACGGGGTACCCGGGCTGACCCAGCGGGCCATCGGGGCGGGTACGGACTTCACCTACCGGTTCGCGGTGCCCGACCCCGGCACGTACTGGCTCCACCCCCACTCGGGCGTCCAGCTCGACCGCGGGCTGTACGCACCGCTGATCGTGGAGGACCCGAAGGAGCCCCTGTCGTACGACAAGGAGTGGGTCGTCGTCCTGGACGACTGGGTCGACGGAGTGGACGGCTCCACCCCGGACGCGGTGCTCCAGGAACTCACCGGGGGCAGCGGCCACAGCGGACACGCGATGCCGGGGACGCCCGCGGCGGAAGAGGGCGGCGGGCCCTCGCGGATGCTCATGGGCGCCACCAGCAAGCTGCTGGGCGGCGACGCCGGTGACGTCGGCTATCCGTACTACCTGGTCAACGGCCGTGTGCCCGAGGACCCGTCCGCCTTCTCCGCACGGCCCGGCGACCGGATCCGGCTGCGGATCATCAACGCGGGCGGCGACACCGCCTTCCGCGTCGCGCTCGGCGGCCACCGGATGACGGTGACGCACACCGACGGCTTCCCTGTCCGGCACACCCCCGCGGACGCCCTGCTGATCGGCATGGGCGAGCGGTACGACGTGCTGGTCACCGCCGGGGACGGGGTGTTCCCGCTGACCGCGCTGGCCGAGGGCAAGAAGGCCTCCGCGATGGCGCTGCTGCGGACCGGGAGCGGCGCGGCGCCCGGCGCGTCCGTGCGGCCGAAGGAGCTGGACGGCGAGCTGGTGACGGCCGGCCGGCTGGCCCCGGACGCGTCCGTGGCGCTGTCCGGCCGCAAGCCCGACCGGACCGTGCGGATGCGGCTGACGGGTTCCATGGAGGCGTACGACTGGGCCTTCGACGGGAAGCCGTACACCGCCGACCAGCGGCACCCTGTGAGGGCCGGGGAGCGGGTCCGGATGGAGTTCCGGAACGCGACCGCGATGTGGCACCCCATCCATCTGCACGGGCACACCTTCGCGCTGGCCGGCGGCGCGTCCGGGGCCCGCAAGGACACCGCGATCGTGCTCCCCCGGCAGACCCTGACCGTTGACTTCGACGCGGACAACCCGGGCCTGTGGATGCTCCACTGCCACAACCTGTACCACGCGGAGGCGGGCATGATGACGGTCCTCGGCTACCGCCGCTGACCGGCGCCCTGGCGGGCCGCGGCACTTTCCGCACGGCCCGCCAGGACATTGCGTCAGTCAGACGATTACACTGGGCGGCGTGCCTCAACTACGCCTCGCACTGAATCAGATCGACTCGACCGTCGGCGATCTCGCCGGGAACGCCGAGTCGATCCTCCACTGGACCCGGCACTCCGCCGAACAGGGCGCCCACCTGGTGGCGTTCCCCGAGATGGTGCTGACCGGTTACCCCGTCGAGGACCTGGCCCTGCGGTCGTCCTTCGTCGAAGCGTCGCGGGGCGCGCTGCGCGCGCTCGCCGCCCGCCTGGACGCGGAGGGCTTCGGGGAACTCCCGGTCGTCGTCGGCTACCTCGACCGTTCCGAGTCCGCCGCGCCCCGCTACGGCCAGCCCGCCGGGTCCCCCCGGAACGCCGCCGCGGTGCTGCACCGCGGGCAGATCGCGCTGAACTTCGCCAAGCACCACCTGCCCAACTACGGGGTCTTCGACGAGTTCCGGTACTTCGTGCCGGGCGACTCGATGCCCGTCGTGCGGGTGCACGGCGTCGATGTGGCGCTCGCGATCTGCGAGGACCTCTGGCAGGACGGGGGCCGGGTGCCGGCCGCACGCGCCGCCGGAGCGGGGCTGCTGCTGTCGATCAACGCCTCTCCCTACGAGCGGGACAAGGACGACACCCGCCTCGAACTGGTCCGCAAGCGGGCGCAGGAGGCCGGCTGCACCACCGCGTACCTCGCGATGATCGGCGGCCAGGACGAGCTGGTCTTCGACGGCGACTCGATCGTCGTCGACAAGGACGGCGAAGTGATCGCCCGCGCCCCGCAGTTCGCCGAGGGCAGCGTGATCCTGGACCTCGACCTGCCGGCCGCCTCCGTCGATGCGCCGTCCGGCGTGGTGAACGACGGGCTGCGGATCGACCGTGTGGTCCTCTCCGAGGAGCCGCTGCCGGCGTACGAGGCGGAGCTGGCCGGAGGGTACGCCGACCGGCTCGACGACGACGAGGAGCTGTACTCGGCGCTCGTCGTGGGCCTGCGGGCGTACGCGGCGAAGAACGGCTTCAGCAGTGTGCTGATCGGGCTCTCCGGCGGGATCGACTCCGCGCTGGTCGCGGCGATCGCCTGCGACGCGCTGGGTGCACAGCACGTGTACGGCATCTCGATGCCGTCGAAGTACTCCTCGGACCACTCCAAGGGCGACGCGGCCGAGCTGGCGCGGCGTACCGGGCTGAACTTCCGGACCGTACCGATCGAGCCGATGTTCGACGCGTACATGGGGTCGCTGGGGCTCACCGGCCTCGCCGAGGAGAACCTGCAGTCGCGGCTGCGCGGCACGATGCTGATGGCCGTCTCCAACCAGGAGGGCCAGATCGTCCTGGCACCGGGCAACAAGTCGGAGCTGGCGGTCGGCTACTCGACGCTGTACGGCGACTCCGTCGGTGCCTACGGGCCGATCAAGGACGTCTACAAGACGGCGATCTTCCGGCTGGCGAAGTGGCGCAACCGGGCCGCCGAGGAGCGCGGGCAGACGCCGCCGATCCCGGAGGCCTCCATCACCAAGCCGCCCAGCGCGGAGCTGCGGCCCGGTCAGGTCGACACGGACTCGCTGCCCGACTACGACGTGCTGGACCGGATCCTGGAGATGTACGTCGACCGCGACCAGGGGCTCGACGCGATCGTCGCGGCCGGGTTCGACGCGGCGCTGGTGGCGAAGACGCTGCGGATGGTGGACACGGCGGAGTACAAGCGGCGCCAGTACCCGCCGGGCACGAAGATCTCGCCCAAGGGCTTCGGCAAGGACCGGCGGCTGCCGATCACGAACCGGTGGCGCGAGTCCGGCTGACGCCGGGGGGTGGGGGTGCGCTGCGCGCCCGTCCGGCTCCGAGGGGTGTCCCCAATCGCCGGACGGGTCCGGTCCCGGCCCGGCCCGTCCGGCCGGGGTCCTGCCCTCAGTCGCCGGACGGGCTCGCGGTGACCGGGCTCCGCTCGGCCACCGCCGCCCGGGCGACGACCCTCGACGGGGTCCTGTCGCGGTCGAGGAAGCCCGCCGTGACCGCCACCGCGAGTCCCGCGACTGTCAGTGCCGCGCCGACCAGGGCCGGGGAGGTCCAGCCCCAGCCCGCCGCGATGGCCATGCCGCCCAGCCACGCGCCGCCCGCGTTGGCCAGGTTGAACGCGGAGTGGTTGGAGGCGGACGCCAGGGTCGGGGCGTCCTTGGCCTTGTTCATGACGAGCATCTGCAACGGCGTGGTCGTCATGAAGCCGACCCCGCCCAGCAGCACGACCATCACCAGCGCGGCCCACTGCACATGGGCGGCGAACGGGAAGACGACCAGCACGACGGCGAGCGCGCCCAGTGAGCCGTACAGCGTCGGGCGCAGCGCCCGGTCCGTGAGCGGTCCCGCGGCGAGTGCGCCCAGGGTCATGCCGATGCCGAAGAGCGCCAGCACCAGCGTCACGGAGGACTCGCCGAAGCCCATCGCCTCGGTCGTCATCGCCGAGAGGTAGGAGTACACGGCGAAGACCCCGGCGAAGCCGAAGACGGCGGTGAGGAGTCCGAGCAGGACCTGGCGGTTGCCCAGGGCCCTCAGCTCGTGGCGGACGTGTCGCTGTGCCTCGGCCGGGATCTGCGGGACGAGGCGGGCGAGCGCGGCCATCGCGCAGAGCCCGATGACCGCGACCACGAGGAAAGTGGCCCGCCAGCCGAGGTGCTGGCCGAGCAGCGTGGCGGCGGGGACGCCGACGACGTTGGCGATGGTCAGGCCGAGGAACATCGTCGCCACGGCCCGCGCCTGGCGTCCCTCGGCGACGAGCCGGGTGGCGACGACCGCGCCGACTCCGAAGAAGGCTCCGTGCGGAAGTCCGGCCAGCAGCCGTCCGGCGAGCAGCCAGCCGAAGCCGGGGGCGAGCGCGGAGGCGAGGTTGCCGACGGTGAAGAGCCCCATCAGCAGGAGGAGCATCCGTTTGCGCGGGATGCGTGAGCCGACGGCGGTGAGCAGCGGGGCGCCGAGCACCACGCCGATCGCGTACGCCGACACGAGGTAGCCCGCGGTGGGGACGGAGGTGCCCAGATCGTCCGCGACGTCGGGCAGCAGGCCCATCATCACGAATTCCGTAGTACCGATGCCGAAGGCGCTCACAGCGAGTGCGAGCAGAGCCAGAGGCATGAAGAGAGACCTTTCCGAAGTGGGCCCCGTGCGCTCCGGCAGGCCCGGTGGGCCTGCCGGAGCGGGAAGGCAGGAGGAGACGCGGCCGTACGTGCGCCGGCGCGG
Source organism: Streptomyces sp. NPDC002809 (assembly GCF_040295435.1). Classification (NCBI taxonomy): domain Bacteria; kingdom Bacillati; phylum Actinomycetota; class Actinomycetes; order Kitasatosporales; family Streptomycetaceae; genus Streptomyces; species Streptomyces sp. NPDC002809. The sequence goes on along the minus strand of NZ_JBEOVJ010000020.1, from coordinate 54,355 downwards.
CCGGCCTGGGGCCGGATCGCACGGTGCCGGACCGGCTTCCTCGCCGGCGGCCTTGTTCCCGATCGGAACAAATCCTCTCAGACGATTTATGCCTGGAGGTAAACGGACCGTTGCGTCACAGTTTGACGCGGGCGGCGATCGGAAGATGGTCGCTGTCCGTGGCCGGGAGCGTCCACGACGACATCGGCTCGACACCCTTCACCATGATCTGGTCGATCCGGGCCATCGGGAACGACGCGGGCCAGCTGAATCCGAAGCCGTCACCCGCCGCGCCCTGGGTGGAGCGCATCTGGGCGGTGACCGCGTTGAGCGAGCGGTCGTTCATGGTCCCGTTGAGGTCGCCGAGCAGGGCGATCCGTTCCAGCGGTTCGTGGGAGATGGCCTTGCCCAGCGCGTCCGCGCTCTGGTCCCGCTGGCTGGCGGTGAATCCGGCGTGCAGCTTGACCCGCACCGAGGGCAGGTGCGCGACGTAGACGGCGATCGGGCCCTCGGGCGTGGTGACGGTGGTCCGCATGGCGCGGACCCAGCCCATCTTGATGTCCACCGGGCGGGTGTCGCTGAGGGGGTACTTGCTCCACAGGCCGACGGTCCCCTGCACCGAGTGGTACGGGAAGCGGCCGGCGAGCGCCGACTCGTAGGCCGTGACCTTGCCGCTGGGGAGTTCCTGCAGGGCGAGGACGTCGGCGCCCGAGCCTGCGACCTGCTGGGCGGTGCCGGCGGGGTCGGGGTTGTCCGCGTTGACGTTGTGGGTGGCGATGGTGAGGTCGCCGCCGGCGCCCGACTTGTCGGTGAGCAGCCCGCCGAAGACGTTGAACCAGACCAGGACCGGCAGCAGCAGGGCGATCAGCGCGGTCGCCGAGCGGCGCACCAGGCCCAGGACCAGCAGCAGCGGGACGAAGACGGCGCACCACGGCAGGAACGTCTCGGTGAGGCTGCCCAGGTTGCCGATGGTGTTGGGGATCTGGGCGTGCAGGAGCATCACGAGGGCCAGCAGAACCGAGCAGCCGGCCAGGACGATCCCGCGCCGCCAGATGCCGGGGTCCCGGGTCAGTCTTTCGCGCAGGTCCCGGAAGCGGGATCCGGTGCGCTGCGGTCCTGCGTCGCCGTTACCGGTGTCCGCCCTGTACGCCTGCACCATTGCGCTGTCCTCACTGCCTTGCCGTACACATCGCCGCGCCCCACGACCCTAGGCGATGCGCGATGCCTTTCCGGCCGTCGGCGACGGCCGTACTGCCCTGAGGACGATCCGAACGATACGACGGGTTCCGGTCGCAGGGGGTCCGCGGCGCCTTGTGACAGAACGATCACACTCGCCCGGGATCCGGGCGAGTCAGCCCTGGCCTGCGTTTTCACCGGGCCCGGCGGCGGCGGACCTCGGCCCGAGGCCCTCGAGGAGCAGGCCGATGATGCGGTCGGCGAGGTCCTCGGGCAACGGCGCTTCGGGCCGGTGAATGGTGCGTACGAGCATGGGGCCGAGGAACAGGTCGTCCATCAGCTCGACGTCCGTGTCGCCCCGCAGCTCACCCGCCTCGACCGCACGGCCGACGGCGGCGAGCATCGCGACGCGGCGGGGTGCGATGACGGTGCGCTGGTACTCGGTCCACAGCTTGGGATGGCTCTTCATCTGTGCGAAGACGTTGTGCAGCAGCACCGAGGAGCGCTGGGCGAGTCCGCGGGTGCGCATGGACTCCAGCAGGACGCGCAGGTCGTCGAGGCCGCCGGTACCGGAGACGTCGGGTTCCGGCGGCTCGATCTCGCGGAGGACGTCGACGAAGAGTTCCTCCTTGCCGGCCCAGCGCCGGTAGATGGTGGCCTTGCCGACCCCGGCGGTGCGGGCGATCCGCTCGATGGACAGTCCGGCGAGGGGCTCGCCCGCCTCCAGGAGCCCGACGACGGCGTCCAGGATGGACCGCTCGGCCGCCGCGCTGCGCGGGCGCCCGCGCCGTGGCTCCTGATCGTCTCCGGGGCGGGGCTCCGGGTCCCGGCCGTCGTGGACCCGCCGGTCCGCTTCCCGGCCGTCGGGGGCCTGCCGGTCCCGCTCCTCGGAGGGCCGGTCGTCCCGGTCCCGCTCCTCGGGGAGCCGGTCGTCCCGGTCCGGTGCCTGAGCCTGCACGTGAAACCACCTTTCGCCGCCCCTGATTCTCCCCGACACGGGCGGCGCCCGGCCGCATCGGCGCCTGCCGTCCGGGCCTGACCGGGCCCGGCCCGTCCGGCCCGTCCGGCCCGGTCAGGACGAAGGCCCCGGGCCGTGCGTTGCCGCCGGCCTCACCGTCCGGCGGGCGCGGGCACCGCCTCCTCGTCCTTCGCGGCCTCCTGCCCGGCGGGAGCCCTGCCCGGCAGGAACAGGGCGACCACGACCGTTCCGACCAGGGCGACGCCCGCCGACCCGATGGCCGTGACGTGCATGGCGCTCATGAAGGCGTCGTGCGCGGCGGCGACCAGCGGGGTGCCCGCCGGGCCCATCTTCTCCGCGACGCCGAGCGTCGCCTCGATCGACTCGCCCGCCACGTCCCTGGCCGCGGCCGGGACCGCGTCGAGGTGTCCCTCGATGTCGCCGCGGTAGACGGCGGACAGCACCGACCCGAGGACGGCGATCCCGAGGGCGCCGCCGACCTGCCGGAACGTGTTGTTGACGGCCGAGCCCGAGCCGGCCTTCTCGCGGGGCAGCGCCTGCATCACGGCGACGGTGACCGGCGGCATCACATGGGCCATGCCGGTGCCCTGGACGAAGAAGACCACGCACATCACCCAGACGGGGGTGGTGGCGTCGAACAGGGCGAACGCCGCGAGGCCGACGGCGACCAGCAGCATGCCGGCGGTGCACACGGCGCGGGCGCCGAACCGGTCGACCACAAGCCGGGCCCGCGGGGCGAAGACCATCTGCGCGACGGCCAGCGGCAGGATCAGCAGCCCGGACTGCAGGGCGCTCCAGCCGCGCACGCTCTGCATGTAGAAGGCGGAGAAGAACGTCACACCCATCAGCGCGAAGAAGACCAGCGCGATGGCGGCGACGGCCGCGGAGAAGGCCGGCTTCCTGAAGTACGACACGTCGATGGCCGGGCTGCTGCTGCGCTTCTCGTGAAGGACGAACACGACCAGGACGGCCAGGCCGCCGATGACCGGCAGCAGCACGGAGACGTCGGTGAAGTCGGCGAGTTCGCCGCCGCGGATGATGCCGTAGACCAGCAGCACCAGGCCGATGATGGAGAGCACCACACCGATCGGGTCGAGCCGTCCCGGCTTCGGGTCCCTGGAGTCCGGTACGAGCACCACCATGGCGATCAGCGCGAGAATCACGACGGGCACGTTGACCAGGAAGATCGAGCCCCACCAGAAGTGTTCGAGGAGCAGTCCGCCGGTGATCGGGCCGATCGCGATGCCGAGGCCGACGCTGCCGGCCCAGATGCCGATGGCCTTGGGCTGCTCGTCACGCTCGAAGACGTTCATCAGGACGGCGAGCGTGGCCGGCATGACGAAGGCGGCGCCGAAGCCCATCACGGCACGCCAGGTGATCAGTTCGGCAGGCGATCCGGACATGGCGGCGAAGGCGGAACCGGCGCCGAACAGCACGATGCCGAAGAGCAGGACCTTCTTGCGCCCGACGCGGTCGCCGAGCAGGCCCGCGGTGAAGAGAAGCCCGGCGAAGACGAGCGTGTAGGAGTTGATGGCCCACTCCAGCTCGCTCTGGGTGGCTCCCAGACCGGTGGGCGAGGGGGACGCGATCGTCTTGACGGCGACGTTCAGGATCGAGTTGTCCAGCACCACGATGAGCAGGCTGAACATCAGGACGGCGAGGATCGCCCAGCGGCGGCGGTGGACCGCCTCGGGAACCTGGGGCACGGCGACAGGAGCGCCGGACGGTATGGACATGATGAGAAGCGTAACGGCATTTCGATACGAGACCGTCTCGTATTGGAAAGTCTTTACCGGACCGCCCGTGGCACCGGATGCCACCCCTTGTGGCGGGCCCACTTCACGGGAACGGCTTCGGGATGCCACCATGGAAGAGATCCGGGGACGCCGTCAGGGCGCCTCGAGATGACGAAGGAGCCGTTGGCAATGTCGCTTCAGGCTGCGCACAACCAGTCCGCCACACCCCCCGCGGGAGCCCCGTCCGACAGCAGCAAGGCGCTGTACGGAGGAAAGAGCAACCGCCGCGTCACCATCCACGACATCGCCGCCGCCACCGAGCGCGGCGAGAAGTGGCCCATGCTCACCGCCTACGACGCGATGACCGCGTCCGTCTTCGACGAGGCCGGCATCCCGGTCATGCTCGTGGGTGACTCCATGGGCAACTGTCACCTCGGCTACGAGACCACCGTGCCCGTCACGATGGACGAGATCGCCATCCTGTCCGCCGCCGTCGTCCGGGGCACCAAGCGCGCCCTGATCGTCGCCGACCTGCCCTTCGGGGCCTACCAGGAGAGCCCGGTCCAGGCCCTGCGCAACGCCACCCGGCTGATCAAGGAGTCCGGGGTCGGCGCGGTCAAGCTGGAGGGCGGCGAGCGCAGCCACGAGCAGATCAGGCTCCTGGTCGACGCCGGCATCCCGGTCATGGCCCACATCGGCCTGACACCGCAGTCCGTCAACGCGATGGGCTACCGCGTACAGGGCCGCGGAGAGGAGGCCGCCCAGCAGATGCTGCGCGACGCCAAGGCCGTACAGGACGCGGGCGCATTCGCCGTTGTCCTGGAGCTCGTCCCGGCCGAACTGGCCGCCGAGGTCACCCGCACCCTGCACATCCCCACGGTGGGCATCGGGGCCGGCCCCGACACCGACGCCCAGGTGCTGGTCTACACCGACATGGTCGGCCTGACCGGCGGCAAGGTACCGCGCTTCACCAAGCAGTACGCCGACCTGCGCCAGATCCTCGGCGACGCCGCGAAGGCGTACGCGGACGAGGTCGTGGGCGGCACCTTCCCGGCGCCGGAGCACACCTTCCACTAGGGGCCCGCACGGCCCCGATCCGCCCTGGGAGCCGTCCGGCCCCAGGGACCCACCGACCACTGCCGCACCACCGACAGCCCGCCGACTTCCCCCATCGGCGGGCTGTCGTCATGCTGTCGGCGGCCTGTCGGCGCGCTGTCGGTGGCGGCTGGTCTGATGGTGGACATGACGCGAATCGACAAGAACCCCAGGAACGGCAAGAACGCCGTCGAGGTACGGGGGCTGGTCAAGCACTACGGCTCGACCAAGGCTCTGGACGGTGTGGACCTCGATGTGCGCGAGGGCACCGTCCTCGGCGTGCTCGGCCCCAACGGCGCCGGCAAGACCACTCTCGTACGAGTCCTGTCCACCCTGATCCAGCCCGACGCCGGACACGCGGTCGTGGCGGGCTTCGACGTGGTGAAGCAGCCCCGCGCGCTGCGCCGCACCATCGGCCTGACCGGGCAGTACGCCTCGGTCGACGAGAAGCTCTCCGGCTGGGAGAACCTCTACATGATCGGGCGGCTGCTCGACCTGCCGCGCAAGAAGGCCCGCTCGCGCGCCGACGAGCTGCTGGAGCGCTTCTCGCTCACCGACGCCGCGAAGAAGGCCGCGATGGAGTACTCCGGCGGAATGCGCCGTCGGCTGGACCTCGCCGCCTCCATGATCGGCAGCCCGGCCGTGCTCTACCTGGACGAGCCGACGACGGGGCTCGACCCCCGTACCCGTAACGAGGTCTGGGACGAGGTGCAGCGGATGGTCGCGGAGGGGGCGACCGTGCTGCTCACCACCCAGTACATGGAAGAGGCCGAACAGCTCGCCAACGAGCTCACCGTCATCGACAAGGGCAGGATCATCGCCCGCGGCGGTGTCGACGAGCTGAAGGCCAAGGTCGGCGGCCGCACCCTGCAGATCCGCCCCTCCGACCCGGCCGAACTGGCCGCGATGGCGCAGGCGCTGCGGGAGGCCGGTCTCGACGGGATCGCAGGCGCCCAGGCCGTCCCGGACGAGGGACTGCTGTACGTACCGATCCTCAGCGACGAGCAGCTCACCGCCGTCATCGGCCTGCTCGGCGTCCGGGGCTTCTCGCTGGCGCACGTCGCCACCGCGCTGCCCAGCCTCGACGAGGTGTTCCTCGCCGTCACCGGCGGCAAGGCCACCGTCACCGACACGATCCCCCAGGAGGTCGCGGCATGAGCACGACGACTCTGACGCCCACCCCCACCGACGCGGCCGTGGCCGCCCCGGCCACGAAGGTCCACGACGAGGGCCGGATCGGGCTGCGGAACAACGTGCGCCACATCGGGGCGCTGGTGCGGCGCAATCTGCTCCAGATCAAGAAGGATCCGGAGTCGATGTTCGACGCACTCCTGATGCCGGTCATCTTCGTGCTGCTGTTCGTGTACGTCTTCGGAGGTTCCGTCGGCGGCAGCATGGGCGGCGGGCGGCAGGAGTACCTGAACTACCTGATCCCCGGCCTGATGGCGATGATGGGCATGAACATCGCCATGGCCGTCGGCAGCGGTGTCAACGACGACTTCCGCAAGGGGGTCATGGACCGGTTCCGCACCATGCCGATCGCCCGCTCCTCGGTGCTCATCGCCAAGATCGTGGTCGAGCTCGCCCGGATGATGGTCGCCACGCTGATCCTGCTGGGCATGGGCTTCGCGCTCGGCATGGAGCTCCACGGGTCCGTGCTGGGGCTGATCGGGGCGATCGTCCTGGCGGCCGCGTTCGGCGCCGCCATCATGTGGATCTTCATCCTGCTCGGACTGTCCATGAAGACGGCTCAGGCCGTCCAGGGAATGGGGATGATCGTGATGATGCCGCTCCAGTTCGGCTCCTCCATCTTCGCTCCGCCCACGACGATGCCCGGCTGGCTCCAGACGTTCACCGACTACAACCCGCTGTCCAACCTGGCCGACGCGGCCCGCGCCCTGATGATGGGCACCCCGGTCGGCAACTCGGTCTGGCTGACGCTCGGCTGGACCGTGGTCATCACCGCGGCGATGGCCCCGCTCGCGGTGTCCAAGTTCCGCAAGAAGTCCTGACCGAAGGAGTTCGGACCGCTCAGTCCCGGTACGCGTCCACGAGGGCGGCGGCCTCCTCGACGGAGAGACCGCCGCCCTCGGCGTGCGCGGCCTCGTAGGCGGCGTCCCCGAGGGCCGCCCGGACCAGCGCCTCGGCCCGGACGAAGTTCTCCCGCTCCATCGACGTCAGGAAGTGCCCCTCCGGCAGCAGCGCCCGGCCGGCGGCCAGCAGCCGCGCGCCGAGCTCCGCCCCGCGCTCCTCGCCGAGCCCGCCCAGCGCCCATGCCACGGTGACCAGGTGGATCACCGCCATCTGGGGTGCCACCATCTGCGTCAGCGGATCGCCCAGGCGCGTCAGTGCCTGCCTGCCCCGGTCCAGCGCGCCGGCATAGTCCCCGTCCTGGTTGTCCAGCCACGCCAGGCCGCCCAGCACGAAGCCCTCGAAGATCGCCATGGTCTGGGACCTGAACTCCTCGAGCAGTTCGAGGAACTGCTCGCGGGCCTCGGCGGTACGGTCGTTGCGGCCCAGCCACAGTGCCAGGAAGAGCCGGGCCGCCGGCCGCGCCTCGTGCCCCGCATGCCGCTCGTCCGCGATCACCCCGCGCAGGATCACCTCGCCCTCGGCCCCGCGGCCGAGCTCGGTCAGCGCGGAGGCGTACCGGGTGCGGAGCACCGACACCTGGGCCAGGGCGCCGAGCTTCTCCGCGTAGCCGATCGCGGCCTGGTAGTCCTCGGCCGCCCGGACGAAGTCGCCGGACTTCTCGCTCGCCTCGCCGCGCGAGGAGAGCGCTTCGGCCATGCCCCAGTCGTCGCCGAGGCGGCTGAAGATCTCCAGGCTCTCGTCGGCGTCCACATGCGCCGCGCCCGCCCAGTCGGGGCGGTTGGCCAGTACGTTGGCACGCATCTGGAGCGCCGCGGCAAGCTCCCACTCGAAGGCGAACTCCCGTGCGGCACGGACCGTTTCGTCCAGCAGATGCCGCAGATCAGCGACGCCACCGGTCAGCATGACGGCGAAGAACCAGAGCGACGCGGGACTCCGGCAGGTCTGCGGCTGGCCGGCCCGGTAGGTGTCGGCGATCCCTCTCAGCCGCGCCATGCTGGCCTCGTTCGTCCACTCGTCCATCGCGTGGTCCATGCTGACCAGCTGGACCAGCGCCACCTGGCGCCGCGCTTCCTGGAGCAGTTCGGGTCCCATGGGCGGGGGCGCGTCGGTGCAGCGTTCGTGGATCGAGGGCGCGGGCCGCACGGGTGGGGCGAACGGGTCGGGGCCCAGAGCCGCGGCGGCGTCGGCCCAGTGCAGGGCGTCGCTGCGGAGATTGCGGATCTGCCAGTACCAGGAGAGGGAGATCACCAGGCACAGCGCCTCCTGCTCGTCGCGTGCGGAGACGGCGTGCCGGAGCGCGGTGCGCAGGTTCTCGTACTCACGCCGGAAGAGCTCGATGGCGGCGCGCTGTCCGGCGCCGCGGAGCAGGGGGTCGGTGGTACGGGCCAGCTCCCGGAAGTGCACGAGGTGCCGGCGCTCTACGGCGTCCCGCTCCCCCGTCGCGTCGAGCTTCTCCGCCGCGTACTCGCCGACGGTCTCCAGGAGGCGGTAGCGCATCCCGCCGTCCGGCGCGGGCGCGGCGACGACCAGAGACTTGTCGACGAGCGAGCCGAGCAGTCCGGCGACCTCCTGCGCCTGCTGCGGTCCGTCCGCGCAGACCGCCTCGGCCGCTTCGAGGGTGCAGCCGCCGGCGAAGACGGACAGCCGCCGCAGGGTGGCGCGTTCGTCCTCGGCGAGGAGGTCCCAGGACCAGTCGACGACGGCCCTCAGGGTCTGCTGGCGCGGGAGCACGGTGCGGCTGCCGCTGGTCAGCAGCCGGAACCGGTTGTCGAGCCGGTCGGCGATCTGCTGCGGGGTGAGCATCCGCAGCCGGGCGGCGGCGAGTTCGATGGCGAGCGGCAGACCGTCCAGGCGGCGGCAGATCTCGGCGGCGGCCGCCGCGGTCGCCTCGTCGGCGTCGACCCGGAAGCCGGGCAGGGCGGCGGCGCCGCGCTCGGCCAGCAGCCGCAGTGCCGTCGGTTCGGGCAGCGGCTCGACGGGCCGGACGAACTCGCCCGGTACGCCGAGGGGTTCGCGGCTGGTGGCGAGGACGGTGAGCTCCGGGCAGCGGGCCAGCAGGTGGTCGGCGAGGGCCGCGGCGGCCTCGATCACATGCTCGCAGTTGTCCAGGAGCAGCAGCATGCGGCGCCGGGAGCAGTGTTCGGTGAGCCGGGAGAGCGGCTCGCCCGCCGCCCGTTCGCCCGCACTCCGTTCGGCGGCCCGGAGCTCCTCGGCACCGGCACCGCGCAGCACGGTCTCGCGAGCTCCCAGGGCGCCGAGGACCGCCTCCGGTACCGCTTCGGGGTCGTCGACGGGCGCGAGTTCGGCCAGCCAGACGCCGTCCGGCCAGGACGCGGGGCCGAACGATTCCGCGGTCTCCTGGGAGAGCCGGGTCTTGCCCGCTCCGCCGGGTCCGAGCAGGGTGACCAGCCGGGCCCGGGAGAGGTCGCCCCGCAGGGCGTCGATGTCGCGCTCGCGTCCGACGAAGCTGGTGAGCCGGGCCCGCAGGTTGCCTTGCCGGACAGCCGGTGCGGGGGCGCGGGGGGCGGCCCGCGGTGCTGGGCGGGGCGGTTCCTGGCGGAGCAGTCCGGCGTGCAGCGCGCTCAGCTCGGGTCCCGGGTCGGTACCGAGCCGGTCGGCGAGCACGGTGCGCACCTCGTCGTACGCGGCCAGCGCCTGCGCCGTCCGTCCGGCGTCGCGCAGGGCGCGCAGCCGCAGCGCCTGGAGCGGTTCGTCGATGGGGTGCTCGTCGCAGAGCGCGGCCAGTTCCGGCAGCACCTCGTCGGCCCTGCCGAGCGCGAGCGCCGCGGTGAGCCGGTTCCTGCGGGCATCGAGGCGGCGGGCGGTCCAGCGGGCCGCGACGGAGTGCCGGTCGGGCAGATCGGCCAGCGCCGGTCCGCGCCAGAGGCCGAGCGCGTCGTCGAGGACGCTCAGGGCCTTCGCCGGATCGCCCGCCTCCAGGGCTCGGGCCCCCTCCCCCGCGAGGCGTTCGAAGCGGTGGAGGTCGACGCTGTCCGGTTCGGCGGCCAGCCGGTAGCCGTTGTCCGCGGAGGCGACCGCCGCGTGGCCGAGCGCCCGCCGGAGCCGGCCCACGAGTGCCTGCAGGGCACCCGCCGCATCGGCGGGCGGGTCCCCGTCCCACACCTCGTCGACGAGCACCGCGGCCGGCACCGTTCTGCCGGGCCGCAGCGCGAGCACGGCGAGCAGGGCGCGCAGCCGCGCCCCGCCGATGGCGACGGCCGTACCGTCGTCGCGAAGTGCCTGGGTGGTACCGAGGATGCCGTAGCGCACGCGCCCATTGTCCGTGACGGGGGCCGGGCCATCCACAGCCGCCCGGCCGTGACCGCTCGCCCCGCCCGTATCCCTGCCCGTCATGCCTCCACCATTCACGGAACCACCGGCCCGATGCGAGACGTTTTCCGCGTGTCGCCTGTACGGTCGGGGCTCGCCGCCCGCCCGCTCCCGCCTTCCCCGCAGCCACCAGGAGCTCGCCGATGACCACCGCAACACCCCGCAGCGACCGGCGTATCAGCCCGGTCTTCCTCGGCATCGCCGCCGTCACGGCGGTGTCCGGCTGGGCGGTGTGGACGGACTTCGCCGAGCAGCCGGGCTTCGCCACGTTCCTGTTCGTCACGGCGGCCTGGGTCGTCTCGCTCTGTCTCCACGAGTACGCCCACGCCCGGACGGCGCTGCACAGCGGTGACATCTCCATCGGCGCCAAGGGCTATCTGACCCTCAACCCCCTGAAGTACACACATGCGCTGCTGAGCATCGTGCTGCCCGTGCTGTTCGTGATCATGGGTGGCATCGGGCTGCCCGGTGGTGCGGTCTTCATCGAGCGGGGACGGATCCGCGGCCGCTGGCGGCACAGCCTGATCTCGGCGGCGGGTCCGCTGACGAACGTGCTGTTCGCGCTCGTGTGCACCGCACCGTTCTGGCTGGACGCGCTGGACGGCGTCCCCCTCGCCTTCCGGTACGCGCTGGGGTTCCTGGCGCTGCTCCAGGTGACGGCCGCGATCCTGAACTCCGTGCCGGTGCCGGGGCTGGACGGCTACGGGGTGATCGAGCCGTGGCTCTCGCACTCGGTCCGGCGCACGGTGGAGCCGTTCGCGCCGTTCGGGCTGATCGCGGTCTTCGGCCTGCTGTGGGTACCCGAGGTGAACGCGGCCTTCTTCGACGCGGTCGACGCGCTGCTGCGGTCGCTGGGCGTCAGCGAGTTCGAGACGTACTGCGGTCTCGACGCCTACCGGTTCTGGCAGACGCAGAATCCGGTCTGCGCGATGAACGGGTAGGGAACGGCCCCTACACGCCCTGCGCGGCCTCGGCGGCCCGGGCGTTCACGACGCGCTGCCGGCGTACGTAGTACCAGGACATGTTGGACGAGAGTCCGACCAGCAGCACCCAGACGATCCCGAGGAGCCAGCTGCCCTGCACGAAGGAGATCACGGCGGCTGCGACGGCGAGGACACAGACGGCGATGGCGTAGAGAGCGAGGCGGGGCATGGGGGTGGCTCCTGTCGGGGGGTGGTGCGCGGTCCCGTCCAGTGTCCCCCATGCCCCCGGCCGCCGGGCGCAGGGTCCGGTGCCGGCTCAGACGTCGGTGGTGCGCAGTCCCGCGTGTGCCTTGTAGCGGCGGTTGACCGAGATCAGGTTGGCGACGAGCGACTCGACCTGGTGGGCGTTGCGGAGCCGGCCCGCGAAGATGCCGCGCATCCCCGGGATGCGGCCGGCCAGTGCCTGGACGATGTCGGTGTCGGCGCGGACCTCGCCCAGCACCAGCACGTCGGTGTCGATCTCCTCGATCGCCTCGTCCTGGAGCAGCACCGCCGAGAGGTGGTGGAAGGCGGCGGTGACACGGGACTCCGGCAGCAGTACGGCGGCCTGCTCGGCGGCGCTGCCCTCCTCGGGCTTCAGCGCGTAGGCGCCCTTCTTGTCGAAGCCGAGCGGGTTGACGCAGTCGATGACGAGTTTGCCGACGAGTTCGTCGCGCAGGGACTCCAGGGTCTTGGCGTGCCCGTCCCACGGCACCGCGACGATCACGACGTCGCTGTCGCGCGCGCAGTCGGCGTTGTCCGCGCCGCGGACGCCGTGCCCCAGCTCGTCCGCGGCGGTCTGCGCGCGGTCCGCCGCACGGGAGCCGATGATCACGTCGTGTCCGGCGCGGGCGAACCGGTAGGCGAGTCCGCGCCCCTGCGGGCCGGTGCCGCCGAGGACGCCGATGGTCAGGCCGGATACGTCGGGGAGGTCCCAGGGGTCCTTGGCGGGGGGCTTGGGCGCGCTGCCGCTGTCATTTGTAGTCATGGCCCCGACACTACTGCCAGGTACCGGAGCGGGACGCTGCGTCCTCGGCCGGCGGGACGGACCGTCACGCGACGCCTCGTACGGATGGTTCCGCCGCCGTTCGCCGGTGCGCGGTCCCCGGTGTGGTGCAGGATGCCGGGCCATGGATGCCGTACGAGTGGCACTGCTGCGTGAGGTGCTCGCCGGGACCCGGTGGCCGTCGGCCACCCGGCGGTTCGCCGGGGCGCTGCGCTCGTCCGTCGTGCCGCACGGCGGCGGGCTGCTGCTGGTCGGGACCGAGGTGTACGAGCCGTGGCACCTGGCGGCCCATCTGGTCGACGAGTCCACCTGGTCGGGGCTGCCCGAGCTGGTGCCCACGCTGGTGCGCCACCGGGTGGAACCGGGTGACCCGGCGCACCTGGCGGTGGGGCTGGGCCGGATCGAGGCGGCGGGGCGGGGCGAGACGCTGCTCGTGGTGGTGCCGGAGGGGCCGGGCGAGGGGCTGCTGGAGCGGGTGCACGACGCCCGCCGGGCCGGGGCGACGGTCCTGTCGCTGGACAACGGTGATCCGGAGGTCCGGGGGCTCGCCCACGAGGCGCTCTCCGTGACGGACGGCGACGATGTGGACCTGGACACGGTCCAGCACCTGGTCAGCGCGGCGGCAGGGGAGAACGGCGTGCCGGTGCAGCGCGGCCGGCGGCGGTTCCGGGACCGGTTGTCCCGGCTCGCCGACCAGCTGACCGCGCCGCCGCCGGCGCGGTGGTGACCCGGGACGCCGCCCGCCGGGCCCCACGGTCCGAAATCTGTTTGCATCGGGCACGCACCGGGACGGACCATGTCTCCTCGTGACCTCTCGCTCCTCCCTCGCCGCCAGGCTGGCCGCGCTGCTGCCCGACCTCTCGCCCTGGCGTTCCTCGGCCGACTTCCGCCTGCTGTGGGTGCAGGGGATCGTCACCTACTTCGGCAGTTTCATGGCGCTGATCGCGCTGCCGCTCCAGATCAAGGACCTCACCGGGTCCCCGCTGGCCGTCGGCGCGATGGGCGCGGTCGAGCTGGTGCCGCTGGTCGTGTTCGGGCTCTACGGCGGGGCGCTCGCGGACGCGGCCGACCGCCGCAAGGTCATCCTGGCCACGGAGGCGGGGCTCGGTCTGCTCGCGCTCGTCCTGCTGGTGAACGCGGCCCTGCCCGACCCGATGCTGTGGCCCCTCTACGTGGTGGCGGGCGGCGTCTCCGCGCTCGCCGGGCTCCAGCGGCCCGCGCTGGACTCGCTGATGGCCCGCATCGTGCCGCACGACCAGCTGGGCGCGGCCGCCGCGCTGAACTCGCTGCGCTGGCAGGCCGGCGCGATCATGGGCCCGGCGCTGGCGGGCCTGGTGGTGGCCTATGCGGGGCACGCCACGGCGTACGCCGTCACCGTGGTGACCTTCGCCGTCTCCGTGGCCCTGTGCCGCAGGCTCGCGCCCGCGCCGCCCGCGGAGCAGGGGATGAAGCCGTCGCTGCGCGGCATCGCGGAGGGGGCGCGCTACGCGTGGAGCCGGCCGGTGCTGCTCGGGACGTACGCGATCGACATGGCGGCGATGTTCTTCGCCTTCCCGAACACGATCTTCCCGTTCCTCAGCGACGAGCTGAACGCCGAGTGGTCGCTGGGGCTGATGTACGCGGCGGGCTCGGTCGGCTCCCTCGTTCTGGGACTGACCAGCGGCTGGACCGCGCGGGTGCGCAGGCACGGGCTGTTCGTGGTGTTCGGTGCGGCCGTCTGGGGCCTGGCCATCGCGGCGGCCGGCTGGTTCGGCAACGTATGGCTGGTGCTGGCCTGTCTGACGGTCGCCGGTGCGGGCGACATGCTCAGCGGGCTCGGCCGTTCGACCATCTGGAACCAGACGATCCCGGAGGAGCTGCGGGGACGGCTCGCGGGCATCGAGGTGCTCTCGTACAGCGTCGGCCCGCAGCTGGGGCAGGTACGGGCCGGCGGTATGGCCGGGTGGACGGGGACCAGGACCGCGGTCTGGTCCGGGGGCGTGGCCTGCGTCGCCTCGGTGGCGCTGCTGGCGGCGGCCCTGCCGAAACTCCTCACGTACGACTCGGAGACGGACGAGGACGCGCTGCGCAGGCGCGCGCAGAGCGAGGAGGCCCTGCGGGCGGCGCCGACGGGCTGAGCCCGGGGCGCCGGCCCCGGGCCCCCGCACTCAGCCGCCCGCGTTCTCGTCCGGGTCCACGCGGTCATGCCATTTGGGGTCGGTCTCCCACTCCAGATTCCGCTCCTGCGCGGTCTCCATCGCGTGCTGTGCCTCCTGGCGGGAGGTGTACGGGCCGAAGCGGTCCTTGGCCGGGCACTCGGGGCCCTCCTCGACCTTCTTGTGCTCCAGGCAGTAGAACCACTCGCCCGGCTTGCCGACCGTGCGCTTCTTGAACAGGGCCATCACCGGCTCCTTTCCTCGGTGCCATGCTGCCCCAGACACGCTGGTTAGACTCGCTGGCATGTCTGGCCAGTCGCTGCTTGTACCAGGGGAGCTCACTCCCGTCCGTTCCGTGCCCGGAAACATCCGGCGCCCCGAGTATGTGGGCAAGCCCGCCCCGACGCCGTACAGCGGCCCGGAGGTCCAGGACGCCGACACCGTCGAGCGCATGCGCGTCGCGGGACGCATCGCCGCCCAGGCCATGGCCGAGGCCGCGAAGCACATCGCGCCGGGTGTGACGACGGACGAACTCGACCGGGTCGCCCATGAGTTCATGTGTGACCACGGCGCGTATCCGTCGACGCTGGGGTACCGGGGCTTCCCCAAGTCGCTCTGCTCCTCGCTCAACGAGGTGATCTGCCACGGCATCCCGGACTCCACGGTGCTGCGCGACGGCGACATCGTGAACCTCGACGTGACGGCTTACATCAACGGGGTGCACGGCGACAACAACGCCACCTACCTCTGCGGTGACGTGGACGAGGAGTCGCGGCTGCTCGTGGAGCGCACCGAGGAGTCGCTGAGGCGGGCGATCAAGGCGGTGCGGCCGGGCCGCCAGGTCAATGTGATCGGCCGGGTCATCGAGTCGTACGCGAAGCGCTTCGGGTACGGGGTGGTGCGGGACTTCACGGGGCACGGGATCAACTCCTCGTTCCACTCCGGGCTGATCATTCCGCACTACGACAGCCCGCACGCCACCACCGTGATGCAGCCCGGCATGACCTTCACCATCGAGCCGATGCTGACGCTCGGGTCCCACGACTACGACATGTGGGAGGACGGCTGGACCGTGGTCACGAAGGACCGCAAGCGCACGGCTCAGTTCGAGCACACGCTCGTGGTGACGGAGACGGGCGCCGAGATCCTCACGCTTCCGTAGCCCCGCCGACCACCTCTTCGTCCGACGGCCGCCCCTTCCGGGCGGCCGTTTCGCATGTACGCGGTGGTCCGCGCACCCGCGTTTTTGCCGACAGGTCGTCGGGAAGCAGTTGACTTAGGTATGCCTTAGTAGGAAGATCGACGCATCGGCAGGCGCCGGGCGAACAGCCTCGGCGGCCCGGTATTTCCGTCTCTTTCTGGACTTCCCGTCCCCCTCGGTCCCCGGAGGCCCGCCTTGGACGCAACCGTCACCACCACGCCCTTCTCGACGCAGATCCGCACCGCGTCGCACGAGCAGCACACCGAGGCGGAGACCTCGACCTTCATGAGCGATCTGCTCGGCGGGCGCCTCGGGGTGGACGCGTACACGCGCTACACCGAGCAGCTGTGGTTCGTGTACCGGGCACTGGAGGACGGCGCCCAGGCACTGGCGGACGACCCGGTCGCCGGGCCGTTCATCCAGCCCGAGCTGATGCGCACCGCCGAACTGGAGCGGGATCTGGCACATCTGCGGGGCGCGGACTGGCGCGAGGGCCTGGAGCCGCTCCCGGCCACGGCCGCGTACGCCGGCCGGGTCGCCGAGTGTGCCCGCACCTGGCCCGCCGGGTACATCGCCCACCACTACACCCGCTACCTGGGCGACCTCTCGGGCGGTCAGATCATCCGGGACAAGGCGGAGAAGACGTGGGGCTTCGCGCGCAAGGGTGACGGGGTGCGGTTCTACGTCTTCGAGGAGATAGCCAACCCCGCCTCCTTCAAGCGGGGTTACCGGGAACTGCTGGACGCGGTGAACGCGGACGATCTGGAGAAGCAGCGCATCGTGGACGAGTGCAAGCGCGCGTTCGCGCTGAACACCGCGGTGTTCCGGGAGCTGGGCGAGGTGTTCCCGCTCAGCGCGTAGGGCCTTGCGTTTGGATCAGGCCGGATCAGCGAGCCCGGCATGGTCCGGACGCAAGCCTCTGAGGCCTCGGCGGCCAGCGGCGGGGTACCCGGGCTCGGGTGCCCCGCCGCTTCGTCGTGTCCTCAATCGCCGGACGGGCTTGATCCTGCCGCGGTGGGTCCGAGTTTCCGCTGCGAGCCCGGTCTGCCGCTGCGGGCTCGATCGCGCCGGGCGGTCAGCCCTGGGCTGCCAGTACGACCCGGCCGCCGATCTCCACCGTGCCGTCCGGGGCGGGGGCCGTGATCAGCTGGGAGCCGCGGCCCTGTCTGATGTTCAGGGCACGGCCCAGTCGGGCGCTGAGCAGCAGCGCCGCCGCCCCCGTCGCCTCGTCCTCCACGATGCCGTCGGACCGGCGCGGGAACGCCCGCGCCCGCACCCGGCCCGCGGCCTCGTCCTCCCACGCCCAGGCGTAGAGCCAGCCGTCGCCGGGCGGCGGGGCCGGCAGCGCGTCGACCTCGGCGACCGAGTCGTACTGCTGAAGCGTGCGAGGCGGCGCCCACTCGGGACGGGCGGTGATCCAGCTGAACTCCCCGTCCTGGCGGGCGAATACCTCCCCCACCCCCAGCTCCAGGATCTCCAGATCCAGCAGCCAAGCGGCGCCGACCACGGGATGCCCGGCGAACGGCAGCCGGAGTCCCGGTGTGTAGATGTCCAGGTGGCCGCGTTCGGGGTCGTCCACGAACACGGTCTCGCTGAAGCCGAGTTTCCGGGCGAGCTCCTGCCGGGAGACCTCATCGGGGTGGTCGCGCCCGTCGCGTACGACTCCGAGCGCGTTGCCGTGCCGGCCGTCGGGGCCGCAGAACACGCGTAGTACGTCGATGCCGGCGGGTACGTCGTAGTCATTCACGTGCGCATTCAAGCACCGCCCGGGTACCCGCCCCGTGCGAGGGCCGGTACCCGGGCGGTGGTGTCGCCCGGTGGGGACGGGGATCAGACGGTACGGCGACGGCGGGCCACGAAGACCGCTCCCGCACCGGCTGCCACGATGGCGCCCGAGGCGGCGAACAGGGTGCCGGCCGGGATGTCGGACCCGGTGGAGGCGAGGGCGCCCGAGCCGCCGACCGTGCCGGCGCCGCCCACGGTGCCGCCGGTGGACGAGCCGCCGGTGGTGGAGGTGCCGCCCGTGGTGGACGTGCCGCCCGTGGTCGAGCCGCCCGTCGAGCCGCCGGTGGTGCCGCCGGTGGAGGGGAGCTCGGCATCCTCGTCGAGGGCGACCGCGACGGTCAGCGCGTCGAGCTGGTCACCCGCCTGGTACATCCCGCCGAAGGCCTTGGTCGCACCGGCGGCGGTGAGGTTCGCCGGAACGGCGGAGAGGGTCACCACACCGTTCTTGGCGGTGAGCCCGCCCGCGGGCAGCTTGAGGTCGGCGAGGGCGAGAGCGGTGTAGGTCGCGGTCTTCTTCGTCTCACGGTCCTTGGCGGACACGTCGGCGATGAGCCTGCCCTCGGTGCCGTCCGCCTCGATCTTCAGGTTGGTCAGGGAGAGGTCGAGGGCGTACGCGCCGTTCTCCTCGTGGCCCAGGAAGCGGACCTTGCCGTCGAACGCGGCGCTCAGGGTCTGCTTCGCGGCGTCGAAGCGGCCCGTGGCATCGGGGAAGCGGTAGCCGCTGCCGGACGCGGTGGCACCGGCGGTCGTCTCGACCTTGCCATTCGCGATGGCGCCCGTGATGTACGAACGGAAGGAGGCCTTGACGCCCCAGTCCAGGGTGCCGTCGACGATCGTGCCCGGGGCGACGGCGGGCTTGTCGGTGACGGTGGTGGTCGGGGACGGCTTCGGCGTCGACTCCGTCGGCTGCGTCGTGGGCTTCTCGGTGGGCTTCTCCGTCGGCTCGGCCGGGTCGGTCGGCTTCTCGGTGGGCTTCTCCGTCGGCTCGGCCGGGTCCGTCGGCTTCTCGGTCGGGGCGGCGACCGCCTTCACGGTGAGCGTGGCGGGGTCGAGCGCCTCCCCTTCCTTGTACTGGCCGTTGAAGGCCTCGGAGCCCGCCTTCGTGAGCTTCGCGGGGATGTCCTTGAAGACCATCGCCCCGCCCGCGCCCTGCCCCGGGCGGACGGCCGACAGGTCGAGGTCGGCGACCGCCACGTCGTTCGCGGTGCCGGCCGGGGTCGCCACATCGGCGGTGATCGCACCGCCCGTGCCGGCCGTGGAGAGCTTGACGTCCGAGAGCGTGATGTCCAGGACACCGCCGTGGGCGGAGAAGTTGACGCCGCCCTCGAAGGCGGTGTCGGTGCCGTGCGTGGTCATGTCGTACGTGCCCTTGCCGTTGACAAAGGTGAACACACCGTTGCCCTCGGCCTGGGTGGCGCCGTCCTCGACCGTGATCTTTCCGGCGGCGCCGATGTACTTGCGGAAGGACTCCTTGAAGCCCCAGTCCAGGGTGCCGTCCTTCAGCTCCATCGCCGGTGCGGCCGCGGCGGCGCTCGGCGTGGACTGCTCGGCAGCAAGCGCGGGGAGAGCGCAGGCTGCGCCGAGGGCGGCGGCCGTGGCGACGGCTGCGGCAAGGGCTATGGGACGGCGGTTGGCTGCCATGGTCGGGGGTCTCCTCAGGGATGAACAGCGGTCAACGGGGGTGGTGCGGGGGATTCTTCTGGCGGGGGAAGGGGTGCGGGTCAGGAAGGGGTGTCCGTGGTGGAGCGGTTACGGCGTACGAGGAACAGCACGCCGGCCGCGGCCACGGCGAGAACTCCGGCGCCGCCGAGGGCCACGTACAGCCCGGTGGGTGAGCTCTCGTCCGCCACGGTGGCCGCGGCGACGGGGGTCTTGGCCGGGGCGCTGTCCGACGGCTGCGCCGAGGGCGCCGGCTCACTGCCCAGGTCGGGAAGTGCGGGCAGCTTCGCCTTGGCCGTCACGGCCACGGCGAGCGAGACCGGGTCCATAGCGGTGCCCGCCTTGTAGAGGGAGCCGAACGCCTCGGCCCCGCCGGCGGTCAGGGTGGCGGGGGCCTCCGTGAGGACCGCGAGACCGTCCTTCGGGGCGAAGTCCTTTGCCGTGAAGGTGACCAGGGGGACGGCCTTGCCGGTGGCGCCCTCGCTCACGACGTCGGCGCGCAGCGTGCCCGTGCCCCCCTTCAGGAGGACCGAGAACCGGGAGAGCTTCAGGTCGAGGCCGCCCGCCCCGGTGAAGCGGATGCTGCCCGCGAAGTCCGCGGCCAGGGTCTTCTTCTCCGGGTCGTACGTGCCCGTGCCCTTCGGGAAGCGGAAGAGCGCTCCGCCGTCCTGGGCGCCGCCGGCCAGGGTCCACTCGCCCTGGCCGATCTCGCCGGTGACGTACTCACGGAAGGTGCGGCGCACCCCCCAGTCGACGGCCGCGTCCTCGAAACGGCCCGCGGTCTCCTTCGGGCTCGCACTGCTCTTCGGCGTCCCAGGGGTCTTCGACGCCTCGGGGGACGTCGATGCGGCGGGCCTCCCGGCCGGGGCCGAGGTGTCCACGGAGAGGCTGACCGGGTCCAGGGGCGTGCCGGTCGTGTAGTAGCCGGCGAAGGCCTTGGCGCCCTGCGAAGTCAGCGTCGCCGGGATGTTGTTGAGGGCGATGGGGGTGGAACCGCCCGTCATGTCGATCCCGGCGAGCCCGAGCGTGGCCAGCGGGACCTGGGCGGTGGAGGTGACACGGCCGCTCCCCCGGTCCTTGCTGACCATGTCCGCGTACACCGTGCCGCTGCCGCCCTGGATCCGGACGGTGGGGCGGCTGATGGTGAGGTCGAGTTCGTAGGAGCCGTCGGACTTCTTGTGGCCGGTGAAGTGGACACCGCCCGAGAAGCCGGCCCGGAAGGCGCCGTTCGCCGGATCGTAGGAACCGGTCGCGGAGTGGAAGCGGAACTGACTTCCGCCGACCGTCGCCGCACCACCGGTCAGGCCCCAACTGCCCTGTGCGATCGGGCCCGTGACATAGCTCTGGAAGGAGGACCTGATGCCCCAGTCCAGCCGTCCGCCCTGCACCGTGCGGCTCGCCGCCTGCGCCTCGGCGGCCGGGAGCAGCGCTGCCGGCAGTACCGCGAGAAGCGCGACGGCGAGCGCGCGGGCAGGTCTGAACGAGGACATGAGGACCCCTCCGAGGTCTAGAAGCTGAGGTAAGGCTAACCTAAGGTGTGTTCATCGTGTGCCGGTACCCCCTTCCGTCACATTCCTCGCAATCCATTACCAACTGCACGCCGCAGAACGACAGGACGGTGCCTCAGTGCGCTTCCATCAGGACTTCGCCCCGCCGGGCCGGGACGCCCGGCGACCAAGGCGCAGGCGCACCGGCGTCCTGACCGCCGCCGCGTCCCTGGCGACGGCGCTGCTTCTGGCCGGCTGCGGTGGCACGGGGGCTCCCGCGGCGAAGACGGCGGGAGCCGAGGCGTCCACGACCCCGGCGGCCGACCGGATCGAGCCGCTGGCCACGACGCCCGCACCCCGGCTGCCCGTCACCGTGCAGTCGGCGGACGGCAAGCGGACCACGATCACCTCGGCGGACCGGATCGTGCCGCTCACCGGCAGCCTGAGCGAGATCGTCTTCACCCTCGGCCTCGGCAAGCAGGTCGTGGCCCGCGACATCACCGCCACCTTCGAACAGGCGGCGAAACTCCCCGTGGTGACCCGGGCCCACGACGTGTCGGCGGAGAGCGTCCTGTCCCTGCGGCCCACCGTCGTGCTCGCCGACACCACGACCGGCCCGGCCGAGGCCATCGGCCAGATCCGCGACGCCGGCATTCCGCTCGTGGTCGTCGAACCCGCCAAGGAGCTCGCCGACGTGGGCCGCCGGATCGACACGGTGGCCGCCGCACTCGGCGTACCGAAGTCCGGCGACGCGCTCAGGAAGCGCACCCAGGACCGCATCGACGCCGTACGGAAGTCCGTGCCCGCACCGGCCGGCGGGGCGCAGAAGCCGCGGGTCGCCTTCCTCTATCTGCGCGGCTCCGCGTCCGTCTATCTGCTGGGCGGCCGTGAGTCCGGGGCGAGTTCGCTGCTGGAGGCGGCGGGCGCCGTCGACGCGGGCAAGGAGTCCGGGCTGGAGAAGGACTTCACCGCCATCACCAGCGAGGCCCTGGCCAAGGCGGCCCCCGACGCGATCCTCGTGATGTCGAAGGGCCTCGACTCGGTCGGCGGCGTCGACGGACTGGTGAAGATCCCTGGCGTCGCGGAGACCCCTGCGGGCCTGGACCGCCGGATCGTCTCGATCGACGACGGGGTGCTGCTGAACTACGGGCCGCGCACGGACCGGGTGCTGAGCGAACTGGTCGCCCAGCTCTACCCCGAGGGCGGTGCGGCCAAGTGACCACCTCGTACGAGGCGCCCACCCGGCCCGCCACGGCCGAAGAGGCCCCCGCGCCGCCCCGGGCCCGGCGCTCCACGGCCGTCACCCTGACCGCCGCGCTGCTCGCCGCACTGCTGCTGGGCTGCCTGCTGTCCGCCGGCCTCGGCGCGTACAGCATCCCGCTCGGCGATGTGCTCGCCTCCGTCCAGCACCGGATCGGGCTCGGCGGTCACGCCCTGGACCGGGTCGGCGAGAGCGTCCTGTGGAACGTCCGGCTGCCGAGGGTCGTCCTCGCGTTGCTGGTCGGCGCCTCGCTCGGCTGCGCGGGAGCCCTGATGCAGGGCGTGTTCGGCAATCCGCTCGCCGAGCCGGGCGTCATCGGGATCTCCGCGGGGGCGGCGGTCGGCGCGGTGGCATCGATCGCGCTGGGGCTGAGCTTCTTCGGCAACTGGACCATCACCGTCTGCGCGTTCGTCGCAGGGCTGCTCACCGTCCTGCTGGTGTACGCGCTGTCGCGGTCGGGCGGCCGGACGGAAGTGGTGACGCTGATCCTCACGGGCATCGCAGTGAACGCGTTCGCGGGCGCGCTGATCGGTCTGTTCATCTTCTTCGCCGACAACGCGCAGATCACCCAGATCACCTTCTGGCAGCTCGGTTCGCTGGCCCAGGCCACCTGGCCCAAGGTGCTGGCCGTGCTGCCGTGCGCGGTGCTCGGGCTCGCCCTGGCTCCCTTCTACGCGCGGAAGCTGGACCTGCTGGCGCTCGGCGAGCGGCCTGCCCGGCACCTCGGCGTCGATGTCGAGCGGCTCCGGATCGTGCTGGTGCTCGTCGTGGCGCTGCTGACCGCCGCCGCGGTGGCCGTCGCCGGGATCATCTCGTTCGTCGGGCTGCTGGTGCCTCATCTGCTGCGGATGGCGAACGGGCCGGGGCATCGCTTCCTCGTTCCCGGCAGCGCGCTCGGTGGCGCCCTGGTGCTGGTCGCGGGTGATCTCGCGGCCCGGACCGTCGCCGATCCGGCCGAACTGCCGCTCGGTGTACTGACCGCGCTCTTCGGCAGCCCGTTCTTCTTCTGGCTGCTGCGCAGAACCCGTCGCAAACAAGGTGGTTGGGCATGAGGATGCTGCGGAACCTCTTCGCGGTACGGGGCCGGCAGGTGCCCGTACCCGTCTCCCCCGGCGACCCGGTCGCCGAGGCGCGCGGACTGCGGGTCCGCCTCGGCGGGCGGCAGGTGCTCGACTCCATCGACCTGACGGCCCACGCGGGCGAGGTGCTGGCGCTCGTCGGCCCGAACGGGGCGGGCAAGTCGACCCTCCTCGCCGCGCTGGCCGCCGACCTGCCCGCCGACGGCGGGGAGGTTCGGATCGACGGGCGCCCGGTCACCGACTGGTCCGCGCCCGAACTGGCGCTGCGCCGGGCGGTGCTGCCGCAGTCCGCGGCGCTCTCCTTCCCGTTCCCGGTGGAGGACGTCGTACGGATGGGGCGCGCGCCCTGGGCGGGGACGGACCGGGCGGACGAGGACGATCCGGCGGTCCGCGCGGCGATGGCGGCCACCGAGGTCACCGAGTTCGCGGCCCGCCCCTTCTCCGCGCTCTCCGGCGGCGAGCGGGCCCGGGTGGCACTGGCCCGGGTGCTGGCGCAGCGCGCGCCGCTGCTGCTGCTCGACGAACCGACCGCCGCGCTCGACCTGCGCCATCAGGAACTGGTGCTGAGGATCTGCCGGGAACGGGCCGCGGCCGGGGACGCGGTCGTCGTCGTCCTGCACGACCTGGGCCTCGCGGCCGCTTACGCGGACCGGGCCGCCGTGCTGCACGACGGGCGGATCTCGGTGGCCGGACCACCGGCCGAGGTGTTCACCAGCGCCTCGCTCAGCAGCGTCTACCGGCAGCCGGTCGAGGTGTTCCCGCACCCGCGGACCGGGGTGCCGCTCGTCGTGCCGGAAAGGGCCTCTTGACCATTGCATGACTCGTTTCGGGCTCGCTCATGGGTCGGCTGTGATCGCTTCGTTTCTGTGAGCCCCCTGTGAGAGCTGAATCACTGCACGGAGGGGTATCAGTCAGGTAAGCCTCGGTTAAGTTAGGTCGGCCTCACCCGGCTTTGTCCGGCTGTTCCTTCCTTCTCCTTCGTCGTCAAGTGGAGCCCGCATGCGAGCCGTTCGTTTCTCCGTCGTCACCGCTGCCGCCACCGTGGCCGCTCTGACCGCCGTCACGGGCTGCGCCGAGAAGAGCGACGGCAAGGGCGAGGGAGCCGTCCAGGTCGTCGCCAAGGACGACTCCTGCGACGTCTCCAAGACGAAGCTGCCGGCCGGGCACATCGAGCTGGCCGTGCAGAACAAGGGCTCCAAGGTCACCGAGGTCTACGTCCTGTTCCCGGACGACCGGATCGTCGCCGAGCGCGAGAACATCGGCCCGGGCACCAAGGCCACCATCACCGCCGAGATCAAGGCCGGTTCGTACGAGATCGCCTGCAAGCCCGGCATGAAGGGCCACGGCATCCGGCAGAAGATCGAGGTCAGCGGCGGCAAGGCGGCCAAGCGCAGCCCGGAGATGGACAAGGCCGTCGCCGCGTACCGCACCTACGTCCAGGCGCAGGCCGACGAGACGCTGCCCAAGGTCAAGGTCTTCACGGACGCCGTCGCCGCCGGTGACATCGAGGCCGCGAAGAAGGCCTACGCCGACTCCCGTATCGGCTGGGAGCGCACCGAGCCGGTCGCCGAGTCCTTCGGCGACATCGACCCGAAGGTCGACGTCCGCGAGGACGGCCTGGAGGACGGTCAGAAGTGGACCGGCTGGCACCGCCTGGAGAAGGCGCTGTGGCAGGACAAGAAGCTGGGCGCCGAGGAGAAGGCCCTCGCCCCGGCCCTCTACAAGGACCTGCTCGACTGGCAGAAGCGGGTCGGCACGGCGGAGATCACCCCGACCTCGATGGCCAACGGCGCCAAGGAGCTCCTCGACGAGGTCGCGACCGGCAAGGTCACCGGCGAGGAGGAGCGCTACAGCCACACCGACCTGGTCGACTTCAAGGCCAACGTCGAGGGCGCGGAGAAGTCCTACGCGCTGCTGAAGCCGATCGCCACGAAGAACGACGCGGCGCTGACCTCGTCCCTGGACAAGCAGTTCGCGGCGCTGAACACGCTGCTCGACAAGTACCGCAAGGACAAGAGCTCGTACGTGTTCACCTCGTACGAGAAGGTCGGCAAGGCGGACCGCAAGGAGCTCTCGGACGCGGTCAACGCACTGGCCGAGCCCCTCTCGCGGCTCGCCGCCGCGGTGACGAAGTAACCGGCCGGAAAGAGGTTCCGGGCATGTCCGAGCAGAACCGGCAGACATCCGACGACGGCATCGCGCCCATCGAGGCTTCGGCGGGCGCCCCGTCCAGGCGGGCACTGCTCGGCTGGGGCGGCGCCGGGCTCGCGCTCGGTGCGGTGGCGGCCGGCGGCGCGGCGGCCGCGGTGCGTTCCGGGGATACCCCGGTCACGGCCGCGGACAGCGGCGCGGCGGTGCCGTTCCACGGTGCGCACCAGGCCGGGATCGCCACCGCTGTCCAGGACCGCCTGCACTTCGCCGCGTTCGACGTGACGACGAAGGACCGCACCGAACTGGTCGCGCTGCTCAAGGAGTGGACCCGGGCGGCCGAGCGGATGACGGCCGGCCACGCGGTCGGCGACGGGGCTTACGGGGGCCTGGCGGAGGCTCCGCCGGACGACACGGGCGAGGCCCTGGGGCTCAAGCCGTCCCGGCTGACGCTGACGATCGGCTTCGGCCCCTCGCTGTTCGCCAAGGGGCGGTTCGGCCTGGAGGACAGGCGCCCCGAGGCGCTCGTCGAGCTGCCGAAGTTCCCGGGCGACAACCTCGACCGGGCCCGCAGCGGCGGCGACCTGTGCGTCCAGGCCTGTGCGGACGACCCGCAGGTGGCGGTGCACGCCATCCGCAACCTCGCCAGGATCGGCATGGGCCGCACCGCGATCCGCTGGTCGCAGCTGGGCTTCGGCAAGACGTCCTCGACGACGCCCGACGCCCAGACCCCGCGCAACATGATGGGTTTCAAGGACGGCACCCGGAACATCTCCGGCACCGACACCGCCGCCCTCGCCCGGCATGTGTGGGTCGGCGAGGACGACAGCGCCGGCTGGATGACCGGGGGCTCCTATCTGGTGGCCCGGCGCATCCGGATGCACATCGAGACCTGGGACCGCACCGGACTGCAGGAGCAGGAGGACGTCTTCGGCCGCGACAAGGGCGAGGGCGCCCCCGTCGGCAAGGCGAAGGAGCGCGACGAGCCGTTCCTGAAGGCGATGCTGCCGACCGCTCACGTACGGCTCGCGCACCCCGACACCAACGACGGGGCGACGATCCTGCGGCGCGGCTACTCCTTCACCGACGGGACGGACGGCCTCGGCCGGCTCGACGCCGGGCTGTTCTTCCTCGCGTACCAGCGCGACACCCGCAAGGCGTTCGTACCGCTCCAGCGGCGCCTGGCGGCACACGACGCACTCAACGAGTACATCCAGCACGTGGGTTCGGCGCACTTCGCCGTCCCGCCGGGCGTCCGCGACAAGGACGACTGGTGGGGCCGGGCGCTGTTCTCGTAACGGGACTCGAAGCGGAAAGGGAACCGAAACGTGTTCAGTAACTTCCTGATCGGCCTGCGCGAGGGCCTTGAGGCCAGCCTGGTCGTCTGCATTCTCATCGCGTACCTGGTGAAGACCGGCAACCGGCACAAGCTGCTGCCGATCTGGGTCGGCGTCGGCATCGCGATCGTCGTCAGTCTGGCCTTCGGCGCCGGTCTCGAATTCGGTTCGCAGGAGATGACGTTCAAGGCCCAGGAGGCACTCGGCGGTTCGCTGTCGATCCTCTCGGTCGGCCTGGTCACCTGGATGGTCTTCTGGATGCGCCGCACCGCACGGCATCTCAAGGCGGAGCTGCACGGCAAGCTCGACGCGGCGCTCGCGATGGGCACCGGCGCCCTGGTCGCCACGGCGCTGCTCGCGGTGGGCCGTGAGGGCCTGGAGACCTCGCTGTTCGTGTGGCGCGCGGTGCACGCGGCGGACGACGGCTGGCACCCGATGATCGGCGCGGTGCTGGGCATCGCCACGGCCGTCGTGCTGGGGTGGCTGTTCTACCGGGGCGCGTTGAAGATCAACCTGGCGAAGTTCTTCACCTGGACCGGCGGCATGCTGGTGGTCGTCGCGGCCGGTGTGCTCGCGTACGGCGTCCACGACCTGCAGGAGGCCGAGTTCCTCGGCGGTCTGCAGAACCGGGCGTTCGACATCAGCACCACGATTCCGCCGGACAGCTGGTACGGCACGTTGCTGAAGGGGACGTTCAACTTCCAGCCCGATCCGACCGTTCTCCAGATCACGGTGTGGGCGCTGTATCTGATCCCCACCCTCGCGCTGTTCCTCTCCCCGGTAGGGTTCGGACGGTCAGAGAGCCCTGCAGTGGGGGCGACGGATCAGAAGGCGCGGAAAGCAACGGATGAGAAGCCTGAGGCCGGTTCGGCTGGCGACGGGGCTCGCGACAGCGACGGTGCTGAGCATGACGGCGAGCGGGTGCGTGACGGTGCACGGCGAGCTGGAAGTCGTCCCGGCGGCGACGCGGCCTGAGGCCGCGCAGGCCCTGGCGGACTTCACCGCCGCGTACAACGCGGCGGACAAGGCCTACGACCCCGCGCTGGACGCGGGGCAGGTCACCGGCGCGCTCGGAGCGATCAACCAGGCCGGGCTGCGGGCCCGCGGGAAGAGCTATCCGAACGGCAACCCGAACCACCGGCCGCTGGAACTGACCGACGTGAACTACGTCGTCCCGAAGAAGGCCGGCTGGCCGCGGTGGTTCCTCGCGGACACGGACTCCAACCGCGATCAGGACAGCGGGAAGTTCGACACCCGCTGGCTGTTCGTCTTCGTCAAGTCCGGCCCCGAAGCGGGGTGGAAGGCCGCCTACCTGTCGGTCGTCACACCGTCCCAGCTCCCCGACTTCGCGGAGGACGGCGAGGGGCGGGCCACACCCGCCGCCGCGGACAGCCCCGGACTGGCGGTGGCTCCGCAGGACTTGGGCGCGCAGTACACGGGATACCTGCAAAAGGGTGCGCCGGACGTGTTCGCCCCCGGATCGTCCACCTCGGTCTGGCGCAACACCCGTCTGAACACCCGACGGGCCGGCTTCTCGTACCAGTACATCGACCGGCCGCTGAACAGCGGGGCGTTCGGGCCGCTCGGCCTGGAGACGGCGGACGGCGGCGCGCTGGTCTTCTTCAGCAGCAAGCACTTCGAACAGCAGACCGCTGCGAAGGGGCTGCGCCCGACGGTCTCCCCGGACGTCGCGGCACTGCTGACCGGTGAGGTGCAGAGCACGCTCACGAAGGAGCGGGTCTCCAGCCAGCTGGTGTACGTCCCGAAGAAGGGTGCCGGGTCGGGCAAGGTGATCGTGCTGAACCGCGTGCCGGGGCTGACGGCGGCGAAGGGGTCCTGAGGGCTGTCCCGCAATCCCTGGCGGGCGCACGATGACACTTACGGTGCCTCGCCGCGTTGCCGGAACGCCCGAATACATCCGGTATGCGGATGCTCCTCCGCCTTGCGATGCACCGCATCCGACGCCGCGCGCTGATCCACCACGGATTGCGGGACAGCCTTCGGGGAGTGTCCGCGAGGTGTCGTCGTCCGCCCGCGGGCCGGGCGGGACGCCGCGGGCAGGGCCCGGCACCGGAACGGTGCGGGCGAACGGCCCCGGCCGCCCGGTCCGGGGCTCCCGCGTCGAAACCGGCTACCGGCTCAGCGGCCAGGCCACCGACTCGTGGTCGACGCCGCTCTGCTCCGCGGAGCCCACGAACCGCGCACACGCGTCCGTCAGGGTCTCCAGCAGTGTCAGCGGGTCGGGCAGCGGATTCTCCGGCCCCCGGACCCAGCGGACGTCCAGCTCACCCGGGAGCATGGCCGGCGGCAGCAGCACATAGCTGCCACGGCAGTGCCACCGCAGTCCGGGGTGCTCGTCCATCGTCTCGGGGTGGCAGTCCAGCTCGCACGGCCACCACTCGTCCTCGTCCTCCGGCGTACCGCGCGTCGCCGTGAAGAAGAGCATCCGGTCGTCGCCGGACCGGGCCACCGGACCGACCTCGATACCGGCGGCGAGGAGTCGTTCCAGCGCCTGTGTGCCCGCCGACAGCGGCACGTCGAGAACGTCGTGGATCATGCCGGTCGCCGTGATGAAGTTGGCCTGCGGCTGACTGCGGGCCCAGCGCTCGATCTGTGCGCGGTCGGTCGTGGACTGTGTCTGCCAGGCGAAGGAGACCGGGTGCCTGGCGGGGGTGGGACAGCCGACGCGTTCGCACGAACATCGGTAGCCGACCGGATGGGCGGCGGGGGCGATCGGCATTCCCGCCTCGGCGACAGCCAGGAGCAGCGCCTCGCGTGCGGCGCCGTCGACATCGCTCTGCTGCGGTTTGGGCCGTCGGCGCAGCCAGTGGGAAAACCTGCTCTCCGAGCCGCGACTGTGGCTGAAATCGGCGCCCATCTATCCCCTTACCTCAGCGTTGCCCCTGCCCATGGTCCCACCATCCTGCGCTTCGGGTGGCCAGAGTCCCGAAGCGGGGTAGGACGGCCGACGCCACGCGATGACCGATGTTGCACCGTTTGTCATGAAATGGCGGATGAATTTCACGTGATCGGGGCCCTGGAAGGGAGTGGCCACCGCTCTCGCACGGAACGTCGCGGTCACACGTCACACAGCTGTACGGAACCACCCGATCGGTCCACTGTGCCTGCGGCCCGGGACGGCGCACTATGGGCTCACGCACACACCCGTGCGACGCACCGGCCGCAGCGGCCACCAATGCCGCAGCGACGATTCGTGAGGAGCCCCCGTTGCCTCGTGAAGCCACACCCCGCCGCTACCTGATGTGTGCCCCGGCCCACTTCAAGGTGACGTATTCCATCAATCCCTGGATGGACCCCACCAAACCCGTGGACCTGCCGCTGGCGCAGACCCAGTGGGAGGACCTGCGCGACCGCTACCGCACTCTCGGTCACACCGTCGAGCTGCTCACGCCCCACCCGGACCTGCCGGACATGGTCTTCGCCGCCAACGGGGCCACCGTCATCGACGGCCGGGTGCTGGGGGCGCGCTTCGCGTACCAGGAACGGTTCCCGGAGGCGGCCGCCCACCGCGACTGGTTCCACGGCCACGGCTTCACCGAGATCCATGAGCCGGTCCACGTCAACGAGGGCGAGGGCGACTTCGCGGTGACCTCGTCGTACGTCCTGGCGGGGCGCGGCTTCCGGTCCAGTCCGCTCTCGCACGACGAGGCCCAGGAGTTCTTCGGGCGGCCGGTGATCGGCCTCGATCTGGTCGATCCGCGCTACTACCACCTGGACACGGCGCTGAGCGTGCTGGACGACGCGGCCGACGAGATCATGTACTACCCGGGCGCCTTCTCGCCCGGCAGCCGGGCCGTGCTGGCCCGGCTCTTCCCGGACGCGTTGACCGCGAGCGAGGCGGACGCGGCCGCGTTCGGCCTGAACGCGGTGAGCGACGGGCTCCACGTACTGCTGCCGCAGGCCGCCACGGGCCTGTTCGACCCGCTGCGGGGACGCGGCTTCGAACCGGTGCCGATGGATCTCGGTGAGCTGCTCAAGGGCGGCGGCAGCGTGAAGTGCTGCACGCAGGAGCTGCGCGGCTAGCCGGCCGGGGAGTCACCGGCCGGAGGGGCCCTCCGGCTCCTGCGGGGGCGGCCAGGCGTCGCCCCAGTCGATGTCCCGGGCGGCGCGGTACAGCTCGCCGTGCCGCTTGGTGACCGTGGCGCGCCGCAGCGCCTCGTCCCGGGTGCAGAGCTCCAGCAGCACCTGGCCCTTGCGGATCTGCGGCCGTCGCGTGATCCGCGCTTCCACGGGCCGCGGGGTGAAGCGGGTGGCCACGACGTAGCTGAACTTCTCGTCCTCGTACGGCAGCGAGCCGCCCTTCACCTTCCGGTGCAGCGAGGAACGGCTGACCCGGGCCGAGAAGTGGCACCAGTCCTTGCCCGGCTCGATGGGGCAGGCAGCGCTGTGCGGGCAGGGTGCGGCGACGGTGAGTCCGGCGGCGATCAGCCGGTCCCGGGCCTCGATGATGCGGGCGTAGCCGTCGGGGGTGCCGGGCTCGACGACCACGACGGCCTGCGCGGCGCGGGCGGCGGCGTCGACGAGGGCGGTGCGCGCCTGCGGTGTGAGCTCGTTGAGCACGTAGGAGACGGTCACCAGGTCGGTGGCGTCGAGGGCGAGGTCCTGGCCGATCCGGGCCCGCTGCCACTGGGCGGCGCGCAGTCCCGGGACGCCGGAGGCCGCGGCCAGCTCGCGGCCCAGCTCCAGGGCGGGCTCGGCCCAGTCCAGGACGGTGGTCCGCGGCCCCTCCCAGGCCCCTGCGACCGCCCAGCTCGCCGCTCCGGTGCCGCCGCCGACGTCGGTGTGGGTGGCCGGCTCCCAGTCCGGGGCGGCATCGCGCAGGGCGTCGAGCGCGGACCGTACCGCCTCGAAGGTCGCGGGCATGCGGTACGCGGCGTACGCGGCGACGTCCGAGCGGTCGCGGAGCAGCGGGGCGTCGGTGGGAGTGGTCCCCCGGTAATTGGCGATGAGCCGGTCGACGGCCTGGGTGGCCTGCTTGGGCGGCAGCCCGTCCAGGAGTCCGGCCAGGGCCGCGCGCAGGGCTTCCGCGGTGGGGAGGGTGACGTTCACCGGGGAATTGTAGGCGGACGCGACCGGGCCGGGACTCCGCACAGGATCGGGACTGAATGGAAACGGAACCGAACTGTAAACGCATACACGCCAGTTGCTACGCTGACCGCCGCGAGGTCGTGTCGTGCCCATCGGGGGGACCATGAGACTGAAGTTCGGGCGCCTGACTCCGGTCGGCGGTGGGAGCACGAGGCAGAGGGTCGTGCGCCTGGCTCTGGTCGGTGGGCTGGTGGTGCTCACCCTGCTGCTCCTGCTGTCCGCCGGCGGCGGTGACAGCGGCGGCAAGAAGGCCGACGCCAAGCCGAAGAAGCCGGTGAAGCGGAGCGCGGCCCCGGCGACGCAGCTGACCGTCCCGTCCACGTACACGACCAAGCGCGGCTGGGAGCTCATCGGCACCTCTCCCGACTACGCGCTCTCCCGGACGACCGGGCGGCTCGCCTATCTGGTGCGGACGGCCGAGGGCGAGTACCAGTTGCGGACCATCGACCCGGAGACCGGGCGGGCCGGCTGGAGCGGGGACGCCTGGCGCCCGCCGGCCGCGGCGCACTTCCCGAAGCTGCTCACCGTCACCACGGAGGACCAGGAGTACTTCGTGACCTGGGCGTACGGGAAGGTCGGCGAGGACGCTCCGGCGCCGGCCGACCGGATCGTCTCCCTCGACGTGTACAGCGTGGAGACCGGCAGCCGGCAGCGCGTCGAGGTGCCGTGGAGGTCGGTGCCGACCGTCATCGCCACCGGCCCCGGCATCGTGATCGGCGACGGCGGGACCTCGAGCGTGGTGGTGGACCCGGGGACCGGCAGGGTCACCAAGGTGCCCGCCAAGGAGCTGAAGTACCCGAAGGGCTGCACGTCCTGCAAACACCTCACCGAGGTGCGCGGTCTGACGTCGAAGGGCCTGCTGGTGAGCGGGGCCCGGGAGTTCTGGGTGCAGGGCGGCTGGTTCAGCCGGAAGGTGGCGCCCAAGGGCGCCGACAAGAAGAGCGGTGTCCCGACGTCCGTGGCCCCCGGCGTGGTGCTGGCCAAGTGGCAGCTCGCGA
The DNA here is from genome assembly GCF_040295435.1 of Streptomyces sp. NPDC002809. Lineage (NCBI taxonomy): Bacteria > Bacillati > Actinomycetota > Actinomycetes > Kitasatosporales > Streptomycetaceae > Streptomyces > Streptomyces sp. NPDC002809. The sequence goes on along the minus strand of NZ_JBEOVJ010000020.1, from coordinate 21,799 downwards.
AGGGCGCGAAGCTCGCGGCGACCCACGAGCTGTGGACGGTGCACGACACGGAGACGGGCAAGGCACTGGTCTCCGTGCAGTGCCACAAACCGGCGATCGCGCCGGGCCAGTACCCGCAGGCCGTCGTCTCGTCGTCGGGCGACTACCTGGTCGCCGGGAACCTCGCGTTCGATCTCGAGGCCGGCAAGGGCTTCTGCTTCGAGGACACCGAGGGGTCCAAGACACTCGTCCTGGCGTCCGTGACCGACGGCGGAACGGCGTACGGGGCGACGAACGTGCGCAACGCGGCGGATGTCCTGGCCGGGGGCGGCTTCCCCGTCGAGGCCGACCTGTCGGCGGGGGTGACCGACATGCTGTCGCCGAACGTCCGGGTGCCGGGCGCGGAGTCCCCGGAGGGGGTCGGGCTGTTCCGCTGGGCCGACGACAAGGACCGGCTGCACCTGATCGGCTATCCGCAGGCGGACTGACCCCCGCACCCACGGGAGCGGGCCGGCCGGCCCGCTCCCCCACGGCCTCAGGGCCGCGCGGCCATCTGCTGCCAGGGGCGGCACAGCCCGAGGAAGCACACCAGCGCGCCCACCGCGCACACCAGCTGCACGACGGCCATCGGCACGGCCGTCGCCTCCCCCGCGATCCCGACGAGCGGCGACGCGACGGCGCCGATCAGGAACTGGGAGGTGCCGAGGAGCGCGGAGGCGGAACCGGCGGCGTGCTTGGTGCGCATCAGCGCCTGCGTGTTGGTGTTCGGCATCGCGAGGCCCATCGCCGACATCAGCACGAACAGCCCGGTCGCCACCGGCACGAGTCCGACGTCCCCGAAGACCCCGGACGTCATGAGCAGCAGCGCCGTCGCGGCCAGCACGATGACCGCGAGGCCGAAGCCGAGCGCCTTGGCGAGGCTGACCCGGCCGACGAGGATCTTGCCGTTGATCTGGCCCACGGCGATCAGCCCGACGGAGTTGATGCCGAACAGCAGGCTGAAGGTCTGCGGCGAGGCACCGTAGATCTCCTGGACCACGAACGGAGACGCGGCAACGTAGGCGAAGAGGGCGGCGAAGGCGAGACTGCCCGCGATCATGTAGCCGCTGAAGACGCGGTCGGCGAGCAGCCCGCGCATGGTGCGCAGCGCGTCTCCGATGCCGCCGGTGTGGCGCTCCTCGGGCGGCAGGGTCTCGTGCAGCCACTTCCAGACGACGAGCGTGAGCAGGATGCCGACGACGGTGAGGACGGCGAAGATGCCCCGCCAGTCGGTGAGCCGCAGGACCTGTCCGCCGATGACGGGGGCGATGACCGGGGCGACGCCGGAGATGAGCATCAGTGTCGAGAAGAACCTGGCCATCTCCACGCCGTCGTACATGTCGCGCACGACGGCCCGGGCGATGACGATGCCGGCCGCGCCCGCGAGGCCCTGGACGAGGCGGAAGCCGATGAGGAGTTCGGCGGTCGGGGCGAAGACGCAGATCGCGGTGGCGAGTACGTAGACGATCATTCCGAGGAGCAGCGGGCGGCGCCTGCCCCAGCGGTCGCTCATCGGGCCGACGACGACCTGGCCGAGCGCCATGCCGGTGAGGCAGGCGGTCAGGGTGAGCTGGACCGTCGTGGCGGGTGCGTGCAGCGCGTCGGTGACGGCGGGGAGCGCCGGGAGGTACATGTCCATGGACAGCGGCGGCAGCGCGGTCAGTCCGCCGAGGACCAGGGTGACGAGGAGTCCGGTGCGCCGGGCGGTGGCGGCGGGGCCGGGTGGGAGGTGGGCGGGCCGGCCGGGGAGTCCGGCCTCGGCCCCGGTGTCGGGCGTGGGTATCTGCTGGGCTCGGCTGACGCCGCTCTCCGGCATTCTCATCTCCATAGTTGTTGAATCCGCCTCTATGCTCTCAGCTCAGCCGGAATGGTCGACACCTTTGTGGGAGCGTGCATGAGCAGGACTGTCCGTTGGGGCGTGCTGGCGACAGGTGGGATCGCGGCGACTTTCACCGCCGACCTGCAGGCGATGCCCGATGCGGAGGTGGTGGCCGTGGCCTCCCGTACGGACGCCTCGGCGAAGGCGTTCGCGGAGCGGTTCGGGATACCGCGGGCTTACGGGAGCTGGGCCGCGCTCGTCGCCGACGAGGACGTCGACGTGGTGTACGTGGCCACGCCGCACTCCGCGCACCGGGAGGCGACGGCACTCGCCCTGGAGGCCGGGAAGCACGTGCTGTGCGAGAAGGCGTTCACGATCAACGAGCGCGAGGCCCAGGAGCTGGTGAAGCTCGCGCGGGACCGCGGCCTCTTCCTGATGGAAGCGATGTGGACGTACTGCAACCCGGTCATCCGGCGGATGACGGAACTGGTGCGGGACGGGGCGATCGGCGAGATCCGCACCGTGCAGGCCGACTTCGGCTTCGCCGGCGACATCGGCGCGGGGCACCGGCTGCGCGATCCCGCGCTGGGCGGCGGGGCGCTGCTGGACCTCGGGGTCTACCCGGTGTCGTTCGCGCAGCTGCTGCTGGGCGAGCCGGACCGGGTGCAGGCCGACGCGCTGCTGTCGCCGGAGGGCGTCGACCTGAGCACCGGCATGCTGCTGGGCTGGGAGTCGGGCGCCAACGCACTGCTCTCCTGCTCGATCGTCGGGCATCACCCGACGGCCGCCACGGTCATCGGGACGGCCGGCCGGATCGACTTCCCGGACAGCTTCTTCTATCCGCAGCGCTTCGTGCTGCACCGGGCCGGCCGGGAGCCGGAGGAGATCACCTCCGGCCCGGGGCCGCAGGGCCTGACGGGGATGCAGTTCGAGGCGGCCGAGGTGATGCGGGCGGTCCTGGCGGGCGAGACGGAGTCCCCGCTGGTGCCGCTGGACGGTTCGCTCGCGGTGATGCGGACGCTCGATGCGGTACGTGAGCGCATCGGCGTCCGCTACCCCGTGGACGGCGTGGTGTCGTAGGACGTCCCGGACCGGGCCGGGACCGGCCGGGTCAGGCCGGTGTCAGGCCCTGGTCGCCCACCTCCGTGACGAACGAGGCGGCCGTCGTCACGGGGGCGCCGGGCGTGGTGACGGCGGACACCGTTCGGTAGTCGGCGCGCGCCCGGCGCTCCTGGAGCGTGACGAGGACGTAGCCGCGGCGCCCGTTGTAGAACTTCATGTGCGGGTTGGCGGTCGTCTGGTTCGTCCAGTTGGCCGGCTTCTCCGAGCCGTTCTTGCCGCTGGCGATGGAGGTGGCGACGATCTCGGTGCCGACGGTGCGGGAGGCCGGGTCGTCGAAGTCCCGCTTCAGGTCGAAGGCGTAGCCGACGTGCACGTCGCCGGTCAGCACCATGAGGTTGTCCACCCCGGCGGCCTCGGCGCCCCTCAGGACGCGGTCCCGGGACGCCGGGTAGCCGTCCCACGAGTCCATGGAGAGCTTGTAGGCGTCGGTCGGGACATCGCGCCGCTGGGCGAAGGTGACCTGCTGCGGGACGACGTTCCAGGTGGCCTTCGAGTGGCGCCAGCCGTCGATCAGCCAGCGCTCCTGGGCGGCACCGGTCAGGGTGCGCGAGGGGTCCTCGGACTCGGGTCCGGGGGTCTGCCAGCCGTCGCCGTACGCCTGGTCGCTGCGGTACTGGCGGGTGTCGAGGATGTCGAACTGGGCGAGCCGGCCGAACTGCAGGCGCCGGTAGAGCTTCATGTCCGGGCCGTGCGGCTGCTGCGGGGCGCGCAGCGGCTGGTTCTCCCAGTACGCGCGGTAGGCGGCGGCCCGGCGGATCAGGAACTCCTCGGGCGGCACGCTGTTCTCGGGGATCTCGCCCGCGTAGTTGTTCTCGGTCTCGTGGTCGTCCCAGGTGACGACGAAGGGGTGCGCGGCGTGGGCGGCGCGCAGGTCGGGGTCGGACTTGTAGAGGGCGTACCGCAGCCGGTAGTCCTCCAGCGTGGTCGTCTCCCGGTTGAAGAGGGCGGGCAGGGTGCGGTCGGTGTAGTTGCGAGCCCCGCCGGTCGCGGTGACGGCGTACTCGTAGAGGTAGTCGCCGAGGTGGAGGACGACGTCGACGTCCTCCTCGGCAAGGTGCTTGTACGCGGTGAAGTAGCCGTCGTGGTAGGCCTGGCAGGAGACCGCGGCCAGGCTCAGTTCGCGCTTGTGGGCGCCGGGGGCGGGCGCGGTGCGGGTCCGGCCGACCGGGCTGGTCCACTGCCCGGTGCGGAAGCGGTAGTAGAGGACGCGGTCCGGTGCGAGGCCTCTGACGTCCACGTGGACGCTGTGGTGGAACTCCGGGTGGGCGGTGGTGGTGCCGCGCCGGACGACGCGCTGGAAGCGCTCGTCGCGGGCCAGCTCCCAGCGCACCTCGACGCGGGCGGCGGGCAGTCCGCTGTCGGGCTCGAACGGGCGGGGCGCGAGCCTCGTCCACAGCAGGACGGAGTCGGGCAGCGGGTCACCGGAGGCGACGCCGAGGGTGAACGGGTCCTCGTTGATCTTCCGGGCGTCGAGCTCGGCGGCGCTCGCCGCTCCCGCGGCCGGCAGGCCGACGGAGAACGCGAGTGCGGCGGCGGCTCCGGTGACGGTGAGAAAGCGGCGGCGGCCGGTGTGCCGGGCCGCTTCGCGCATCTCCTGCTGGTGCGATGAGTACGTCATCTGTCCCTCCCCTGACTGGTGATGTGGGGGAAGTCCATCGGGCCGGCGCATCGGGCGGTTGGCGTGCTCACGTCGCACGGGCGTCGCCCGGATGAGGAATGCGGCAGGAATGGATCCCCAGGGGCAAATCCCGCGTATGCGGCAAATCCATGATCATTTACTTCCGGTGGGACACCCGTGGAATCGCCGGTGCCCGGTGCGGGAATCACCCCTCGGGGTGCGAACACCCCGTCCGGCCGGACGTTTTGGCCTCACCCGGCCCGCCCCGAGGCGGGCCGCACCGCGGCCGGGCGTACGCTGCCGCACCATGAGCAACAAACCGTTGAACTCCGCAACGAAGACGGCCGTGGTCACGGGCGCGGGCTCCGGAATCGGCCGCGCGGTGGCTCTCGCCCTGACCGGCGCCGGCTGGTCGGTGGCACTCACGGGCCGCCGCCCCGAGCCGCTCAACGAGACCGCCGCGCTGGCCGGGCCGGACGCCCGGGTGATCACCGTCCCCGCCGACGTATCGCGCCCCGGCGACGTGGACGCCCTGTTCTCCTCCGTACGGGAGTGCTTCGGCCGCCTCGGCCTGCTCTTCAACAACGCGGGCACCTTCGGGCCGCGCGCGGTGCCGGTCGAGGACCTCTCGTACGACGACTGGCGCACGGTGGTCGACGTGAACCTGACGGGAGCGTTCCTGTGCGCACAGGCGGCGTACCGGCAGATGAAGGAGCAGGACCCGCAGGGCGGACGGATCATCAACAACGGCTCGGTCTCCGCGCACGCGCCGCGCCCGCACTCGGTCGCGTACACCGCGACCAAGCACGCCATGACCGGCCTCACCAAGTCACTGTCGCTGGACGGCCGCCCGTACCGGATCGCCTGCGGGCAGATCGACATCGGCAACGCCGCGACCGAGATGACGGAGCGGATGCGGACCGGGATCCTCCAGGCCAACGGCGAACTGGCCGTGGAGCCGGTGATGGCGGCCGCGGACGTGGCCCGGACGGTGGTGCACATGGCGGAACTGCCGCTGGAGGCCAACATCCCGTTCGCGACGGTGATGGCGACGGCGATGCCGTACGTAGGCCGAGGCTGACCGTTCCGTTCCGGAACGGCCCCCCGGACGACCGCAATTGACCGACCCTCATACCCGAATGACCGATGCCCGCCGGATTCGCACCCCACCCGCTCCGGCAAGCGCGTGCTGCCCTTATGCTCGCAGTTCTTCACCGGAACTCCACACAAGGAACACAGCATGCGCATACGCACCACGGTGTCTCTCGCCCTGGCCGCCACCACCGCCCTCGCGGGCTCGCTGCTCCTGGCCACCCCGGCCTCGGCCGCGAAGCACCAGGGCGGGGTGCACCTGGGCAAGATCCAGTACGACAGCCCCGGCAAGGACACCCGGTCCAACACCTCGCTCAAGGCCGAGTGGGTCGAGATCCACAACAACACCAAGGCGAAGGTGCAGCTCAAGGGCTACAGGCTCAAGGACAACACGGGGTACACCTACACCTTCCCCGCCTACAGCATCGGCGCCGGCAAGACCGTCCGGGTCCACACCGGCAAGGCCAAGAACAGCTCCGGCCACGTGTACTGGAACCGCGGCTCGTACGTCTGGAACAACACCGGTGACAAGGCGCGGCTGATCAAGCCGAGCGGCAAGCTCCTGGACTCCTGCTCCTGGACGAAGGCGAGCAACGGCACCAAGAACTGCCACTGAGCATGCCGCCCCCTCACCGGGCCGTCCCCGGTCCCGCCCGGTGAGGGGGCGGGCGGACCACGGGGAATGCCCCGGACCGCGGCACGGTTGTCCCGCACATGACTGATCTTCCCGGGACCGCGGTCCTGCGCTACACAGCCTTCTCCGCCGACCCCGAGGGCGGAAATCCGGCGGGAGTCGTGCTGGACGCCTCCGGTCTGGACGGGGCGGGCATGCTCGCCGTCGCGGCCGAGGTCGGCTACAGCGAGTCGGCCTTCCTGACCGGTCGGACCGAGGCGACGGCGAGCGGTGCGCGCGGGTACGCGATCCGCTACTTCAGCCCGAAGGCCGAGGTCCCGTTCTGCGGCCACGCCACGGTGGCCACGGCCCTGGCCCTCGCGGAGCGGGACGGCCCCGGGGAGCTGGAGTTCGCCACCGCGGCGGGCCCGGTGCCGGTCTCCGTCGTCCGCGAGGGGACCGAACTGCGGGCGACGCTCACCAGCGTGGAGCCGCACATCACGGACGTCGCTCCGGAAGACGTCACGGAGGCACTGGCCGCGCTGGACTGGCCGGCCGCAGATCTCGACCCGGCCCTGCCTCCCCGGATCGCCTACGCGGGCGCCCGCCATCTCGTGCTGGCCGCCGCGAACCGTGAGCGACTGGCCGCGCTCTCCTACGACTTCGCGCGCCTCGAAGCGCTGATGCACCGGCTGGACCTGACCACGCTGCAGCTGGTGTGGCGCGCGTCGGACACCGTCTTCCACGTCCGCGACCCGTTCCCCGTCGGCGGTGTGGTCGAGGACCCGGCGACGGGCGCGGCGGCAGCCGCCTTCGGCGCGTACCTGCGCGCCCTGTCCCTGGTCCCGGAGACCGCCGGGCTCACCCTGCACCAGGGTGAGGACATGGGCCGCCCCGGCACGCTGACCGTCACCCTGCGGGCGGGCGACGCGCGGGTGCGGGTGAGCGGGACGGGCACCCGCATCCCGGCCCCGGCGGGCGCCTGACGGACCACCCCGCACGCGCGTGAGCGTCAGCGGCTGAGGAACTTCCGGTACCAGGGTGCGTGTGCGGCGAAGGACGTCCGGAAGTCCGGCCCCGGCTCGCAGCCGAACTCCTGCCGGACGCGCTCGTCGGCGAACCAGTGGTCCACGGTGAGCATCTCGAAGTGGTGTGTGGCGTACGGGACACCGGCCAACCGGGCGCGGGCCTCGTCCAGTCCGATCTCCGTGCCCGCCCAGGGCAGTCCGAGCGTGCCGAGCACCGTGGACAGCAGGTCCGAACAGCTCACCGGCTCGGGGTGATTGACGTGGTAGACGCCGGACGGCGGCTTCGAGGCGAGCGCCGCCCCCAGCAGTGCCCGGCCCAGGCTCTCCACGTCGATCAGCGAATGGCGGGCGTCGCAGCCGGCCGGCGCCGCCTCCAGGTAGCGCAGCAGGGCGACGAGTCCGGGGATCGCCCACCTGTCCCCCGCCCCGTACACGATGTGCGGGCGCAGGACCGCTCCCCCGGCCGCCAGGACGTGCTGTTCGGCGGCGACCCTGGTCAGGCTGGTGGCGGAGGCCGGTGCGGGCTCGGCCGTGCCGGGGCGCAGTTCGGTGAAGGGGCCCCTGCCGTAGACGGAGGCGGTGCTCAGCTGGACGATCCGGCCGACTCCGCTGCGTACGGCCTCGTCGACCAGCGCACGGGTTCCGTGGTCGTTGACCGTCCGGGCGGTCTGCTGGTCGGAGCCGATCAGGGAGGCGCAGTGGATCACGGCGTCGACATCCTCGCAGCTGCCGCGGAGCGATCCGGGGTCGGCGAGATCTCCGTACACCGTCTCGAAGCCCGGCCCATCGGCCGTGGCGTCGAGCGCGGCCCGGTGGGTCATCAGGCGTAGCCGGACCCCGGGCGTCGCGCGGGCGGCGGCGGTGACCCGGCTGCCGATGAAGCCGGTCGCGCCGGTGATGAGGATGCGTGGGGTCACGAGGTTTCGCTCCGGACGTCGCCGAGCCCGGCCGGGTGGGGGTCCGGCGAGCGGAGGGTGCAGGTGAAGGCCGGTTCGCCGTCCTGGACAGCCCGTACGAACACGCTGGGGGGCGAGACGCCGTCGGCCGGGAGCGGTGTGGCCTCGATCCGGCAGGGCCGGTCCAGCTCCACGTACTGGAGGAAGTCGGCCTGAAGATCCGTCGGCAGGAAGGCCGAACCGGTGGCGGCGTGCGCGGCCTGCCTGGCCGCCTCCAGCAGCAGAATGCCCGGCACGTGGTCGTTGGGGCGGCCGAAGAGCGTCGGGTGCCGGGTATCGGTGCGCAGCAGCCAGGTGCCCGGCTCGGTGCCGGGCGAGAGGACGACGTCCTCTTCGGAGGTCCTGCCGACCGTGCGCGGTGCGACGGCGGGCAGGAGGGGTATCGGGGTGCCGAGCACGGCGCTGCGGTGACCGCGCAGCCGCTGGTACGCCGCCGCCGAGGAGCAGCTGATCCGGCCGCCGCCCGATGCGAGCACGGTGCCGCTGCGATGCAGGAGAAGTTCGATGTGCATGGAGCCGAGGCTCCGGCCCCGGCGGCGGATCCGGGAGCAGGACACGTCCACCGTGATGTCCCAGGGATCGCCGCCCAGTTCGAGCCGCTCGGACATGGTGGTGTACCTCAGCTCCCACATCACGAAGGCGTCACCGACCGGCACACCGAATTGGTCATGGGCGACCAGCATGGTCGTCTGCCGCATGGTCTCGGCTATGAGCAGGGGGTCCTGGTGGCTGCCGTCGACGGGGGCGAAGAACCGGTGGGCGCGCGGCCAGTGGGCGGGCACCGAGAACTGGGTGTCGGTGAGCCGGACGAGCCCGGTGGGGAAGACGTCCTGCGGATCGGTCCGGTGGACCAGCTGTCTCAGCCGGTCGGGTGAACCTCCTCTGGCGCCGGGTGCCTCCCCATCGGCCTCTGCCGGAGCGCCGGAGGGGCCGTCGGCACGGCCGGCACCCGCAAAGTGCCCGACGTGCCCGACGCCCTCCAGCGACATCGAAGCGCTGCGTGAGGTGAGCTGAACCATGAAGTTCCCCCAGGAGGATCCGAGTCAAAGGGCCGAGCCGCCCCGCAGTAAGATACTGACAGCCCGGTTTTCCTTTCCAGCCAACCCCCTGTGGCACGAACCACGCCACTACGTAGAGAGAAGCTGATGGCACAGCAGGCGCGCGCGATCCAGACCCGCCGGTCGATCCTGGTGGCGGCCGCCGACGTGTTCGACGAGCGCGGCTACAGCAGCGCCACCATCAGCGAGATTCTGGCACGCGCGGGGGCGACCAAGGGCGCACTGTATTTCCACTTTGCCTCGAAGGAGGACCTCGCGCTCGGGGTGATGGACATACAGCTGCACAGCGATCCGCTGCCGCCCCAGCTGACGAAGCTCCAGGAACTGGTGGACCAGGGCATGCTCCTCGCCCACCGTCTGCGCCATGAGCCGCTGGTCCGTGCCAGCGTCGGCCTGGCCATGGACCAGGCCGTGGAGGGCCTCGACCGCGGCACACCTTTTCGCGCCTGGATAGACCGGCTCGAACACCTCCTCGTGACCGCCAAGGCTCAGGGCGAGCTGCTGCCTCACGTCGATCCCAGCGAGGCGGCCGAGATGCTGGCGGGATCCTTCTCGGGCATCCAGGTGATGTCCCAGGTCCTGTCCAACCGCGAGGACCTGGGCCGGCGGATCTCGGTCCTGCTGCATTACGTCCTGCCGAGCATCTCGACGCCGGCCGTCCTGGCCACGCTGGACATGGCCGAAGATCGCGGTGAGCGTCTGCTCCGCAGCGTCGAAAACGTACCCAGCCAGGCCGGCGCCCCCAACTAGGCGTCCGCGACGGCCTCTTACCCACCGGAATCAGACCGGCCGGTCTGTTACGGCCCGCCGAAAATACCGTGCGCGGCACCTGGATGCCGATGCGCACCCGGCCGTCCGGCTCCCCGCCCCGTAAACTCGGTTGCTCACCGTCGGCCACCGACAGGAGTCACCGATGCCGGCCCGCCGCGTCGTCCCGAACATCCCGATCGACACGGGTGCCGAAAGCGGTGACGCCCCCGAAGCCATGCGGGCCAACGCCGTCTTCTACGGGCGTCTGGGCTTCCAAGAGGTCATGAACCACGGATGGATCATGACGCTCGCCTCCCCCTCCCACCCCACGGCCCAGATCAGCATCATGACCGCCGACAGAACCGGCCCCGTCACCCCTGACCTGAGCGTGGAGGTGGAGGACGTGGACGCGGTGTACGCGGCGGTGGTGGAGGGTGGCGCGGAGATCGTCTACGGCCCGGCCGACGAGGAGTGGGGCGTGCGCCGCTTCTTCGTACGCGATCCGAACGGGCGCGTCGTCAACGTCCTGAGCCATCGCTGATCCGGGCGGGGGCAGAGGCACACGCACCTCCCCGCTCCTGGAACCTCCCGGCAGGCTTCCGGCCGAGGGCTCTTCCGGCCGAGGGCTCCGGCCGAGGGCTCGGGGCCGGGGGCCGGGGCCGGGGCGGTGCCACGCCCACGCCGCTGCGGCTCAGTCCACAGCGGAGAGGGTCATCCGGACGTCGATGTGCGTCAATGCCTGCTGCGGAGGCGGCAGCGGGTGCGGCCCTCGCAGGAGGGGCGGCAGACGAGTCGGGCTGTACGCCGGGTTCTGTCGCCCGGTCGCCTCGCGGCGGCCGGGGAGACGGCCATCCATCTAGGACCGGCATTGCTGCCGGTCTCGTGCGGTCTACCCGCGAACTCGGGCGGGCCGCCCTCGAACGTTCGCGCAGAGCCGTCTTGCGACGACCCCTCTTGACCTTGCTCCGGGTGGGGTTTACCTAGCCGCCTGAGTCGCCTCAGGCGCTGGTGGTCTCTTACACCACCGTTTCACCCTTACCGGGGACCGAAGTCCCAGGCGGTCTGTTTTCTGTGGCACTGTCCCGCGGGTCACCCCGGGTGGCCGTTAGCCATCACCCTGCCCTGTGGAGCCCGGACGTTCCTCGGGAGGATCCGAAGATCCTCACGCGGCCGTCCGCCCGGCTCGTCTGCCGTGGCGACCATGCTACCCGCCCGGCGGGGGCCGCCGGACAGGGCGGGAGATGGGAGTCGTTCCCCCGATCGTGGCAGGACGGCACGCAGCTGTCATAGGCGGACCGAGGCGAAGGCCGCGATGCCCGCCGTCCAGGCCGCCGCGACGTCGGAGTCCGTGGGGAAGCGGCCGTTGAGCTCCATCGTGACCATCCCGTGGGCGAAGGCCCACGCCGCTCTGGCAAGCCCCTCGTCGCCGGCCAGGGCACGGAAGAGCGGGGCGGCGGCACGTTCCTCCAGGTCCTGCGGGAGGGGGTGGCCGGTGGTGAGGCGGTACAGGTGGGGGTGGGCCAGGGCGTGGGCGCGGTAGGCGGTGGCCAGGGCGGGGAAGGAGCCCGGGGCCGCGGCCTCGGCCGCTTCGAGTACCCCGGAGGTCTCCCGGAGCATCGCGTCGGCCAGGGCGTTCACGACGGACGACTTGTCCGGGAAGTGCTTGTAGAGCGAGGGCGCCGTGATGCCCACGCACCCGGCGAGGCGGCGCATCGTGAGAGCCTCCGGGCCCTCCTGCTCCAGCAGGGTGCGTGCGGCGGCGAGGATCTGACAGGCACGGTCGGTGGCGGGCCGGGCCGCGAGATCGGTCATGGCGATCCTCCTCTTCCTGCAGGCTCGGGGTGCGGAGCCGAAGGCGCGATCGTACGAGATGGGGACAGACACCGCAGGGACCAGGGGGTGTGTGGCCCCGCGCCTTGACCTTGCCGCAGCGTCAGGGTTTCTACTGGCCCCATGCGCATCGGACAGTGACGGTGGAGCCGGCCGCGCCGCCGGGTTTCGTACGGCCCCTCGGCGGTCGCGGGCAGGCGCGCGCAGTCCGGTTCCAGGCGGATGACCCGCGGGCCGCGGTGGCCGCGCTCACGCGGGTGCGAACAGCACCTTCGACGATCCCGGATCTGCCTGGGTGAGCCGGACCCGTAGCCGCTCCCCCAGGGGGAGTTCGGCGGTGCCGCCCTCGATGCGGGCGACGATCGCCGGGTCGTCGATGTGGACGGTGCCGGTGGTCGGCTCCTGTTCCTTCACGTCGACCACGTACGCGTCGAAGACCGCACCGACCCGGTCCTTGAGCAGCGCCGCCTCGACGAGGTCGACGCACTCGCGCTCCACCGTGTTGGCGCGCCGGGTCCCGTCCGCCATCTCCTTGGGCAGGGCCGGCAGTGCGGTCAGAACCCACTCGGGCGGATCGCGGTCCGCGGCGGCCGCGACGCACAGTTCGGCGGCGTACCGGTCGACGAGGCGGCGCAGCGGCGCGGTGCAGTGCGTGTAGAGCTCGGCGACCGCGGCGTGCACGGCGGGGGTGGGCAGTTCGCCGTTCTCGAACACGGTGTAGCCGGCGCCGCGCAGCAGCGTGGTGCACTCCTGGAGGAACGCCGCGTGGTCGGTCCGCCTCGGGTCGAGCGACCGGACGACCTGCGCGTACGGGACGTGGTGCGGCCAGTCGATGCGCAGGGCCTCGGCCGAGCGGCGCAGCCGGGCCACCGCGCCGTCGGGGGCGACCGGGAGCGTGCGCAGGATGCCGGTTCCGGACTCCTGCATCAGCCGGGCCGCGGCCATGCCGGTGAGCAGTGAGATCTGGGCGTTCCAGCCGTCGGCGGGGAGCGTGGCGCGGTATTCGAGGCCGTAGGTGCCGTCTCGCTCCACGATCTCCTGCTCGGGCACGTTGAGCGAGATGCCGCCGCGGGCGACCTCCTGTTGCTCGCGCAGCGTGCCGATGTCCTTCAGCAGGGCGAGGGACTCCTCCGCGATGCCCGTGTCGATCCGGTGCTGCACGCCCGCGTAGTCGAGTTTGGCGCGGCTGCGTACGAGGGCGCGGCGCACCCGGGTGGCGACGGCGCGGCCCTCGGTGTCGAGGTCGATCTCCCAGAGCACGGCGGGGCGGGTCTCGCCCGGCAGCAGGCTGGCGGCGCCCTCGGAGAGCGTTTCGGGGTGGAGCGGCACCTTGCCGTCGGGGAAGTAGAGCGTGGTCACCCGGCGGTGGGCCTCGGCGTCCAGCGCACCGCCGGGGCGGACGAAGGCGGCGACGTCGGCGATGGCGTAGTGCACGCGGTAGCCGTGGGCCCGGCGTTCGAGGTGCATCGCCTGGTCGAGGTCGGTGGAGGTGGGCGGATCGATGGTGAGGAACGGCAGATCCGTGGCGTCCTCGTGCCCGGCGACTTCCGGATTCCGCGCCGCTTCGGCCAGCACGTCGGACGGGAAGCGGTCGGGGAGTGCGAGCTCTCTGCGCAGCGCGCGCAGGGCCGTCCGCAGCGGCGTGTCGGCTGCGCCGGTCATGTGGAGATGGCGGCGGGGCATGGACCGAGCGTATGGCGGGGCGGGGCGGGCGGCATCCCGGGTGGAGGGACGGACGGGTGCCCGTTCCCCGTACGCTGGCGCGAGGGGTTCGAAACGGATCCGGGCGACGCCGCGGGGATCCGTGCGCAGGCCGGAGGACCCTTTTCCGTACGTACGAAGGAGAACCGCCGTGCTCGTGCTGTTGCCGCCCTCCGAAGGAAAGGCCGCCTCGGGGCGCGGAGCACCTCTGAAGCCCGAGTCGCTGTCGCTGCCCGGTCTGGCCGGGGCGCGTGCCGCCGTGCTGGACGGACTGGTGGAGCTGTGCGTCGCGGACGAGGAGAAGGCCCGCGTGGTGCTGGGGCTCAGCGAGGGGCTGCGCGGCGAGATCGCGAAGAACGTGGAGCTGCGGACCGCGGGTGCGCGTCCGGCCGGGGAGCTCTACACCGGGGTGCTGTACGACGCACTGGACCTGGCGTCCCTCGACGCGGCGGCCCGCCGCCGGGCCGGGAAGTCGCTGCTCGTCTTCTCCGGACTGTGGGGCGCGGTGCGGGTGGGCGACCGGATTCCGCCGTACCGCTGCTCGATGGGGGTGAAGCTGCCGGGGCTGGGCGCTCTCGGGGCGTTCTGGCGCGAACCGATGGCGGAGGTCATGCCGGAGGCGGCAGGGGACGGCCTTGTCCTGGACCTGCGGTCGTCCGCCTACGCGGCGGCGTGGAAGCCGAAGGGTGCGGTGGCCGATCGCACGGCGAGCGTGCGGGTGCTCCACTCCCAGCTGGTGGACGGGGTGGAGAAGCGGTCGGTGGTCAGCCACTTCAACAAGGCGACGAAGGGCCGGATGGTCCGCGATCTGCTGCAGGCGGGCGCCCGGCCGAAGGATCCGGCGGATCTGGTGACGGTCCTGCGGGACCTGGGGTACGTGGTGGAGGCCCAGGCGCCCGCGCGGTCAGGGCGGACATGGGAGCTCGATGTGGTGGTGACGGAGATCCACTGACCCGGCCACGGGCGCACCCCACAGCGCGTTGCAACATGCGCAACGCTCGTTGCGTACGGTGCTGTGCGCGGGGCAGGATGAGGGCATGACCTCCTCCGTACTGGACCTTGCCCCCGTCGTGCCCGTCGTCGTGCTGGAGGACGCCGCCGACGCGGTGCCGCTCGCCCGGGCCCTGGTCGCGGGCGGGCTTCCGGCGATCGAGGTGACACTTCGGACCGCCGCCGCCCTGGACGCGATCAAGGCGATCGCTGCGGAGGTTCCGGACGCGGTGGTCGGCGCCGGCACGGTGATCTCGGCGCGGAACGTCTCGGACACCGTGGCCGCCGGCGCCCGGTTCCTGGTGAGCCCCGGCTGGACGGACGCGCTGCTGGACGCGATGAAGGCGTCGGGTGTGCCGTTCCTGCCGGGCGTCTCGACGACGTCCGAAGTGGTCGCGCTGCTGGAGCGCGGGGTCACCGAGATGAAGTTCTTCCCGGCCGAGGCGGCGGGCGGCACGGCCTATCTGAAGGCGTTGTCCGCCCCGCTCCCGCAGGCCAGGTTCTGCCCGACGGGCGGCATCTCGCTCGCCTCGGCGCCCTCCTATCTGGCCCTGCCGAACGTCGGCTGCGTGGGCGGCAGTTGGATGATCCCCGGCGACGCGGTGGCGGCCCGGGACTGGTCCCGGGTGGAGCGGCTGGCCACCGAGGCGGCTGCGCTGCGCGGCTGAGCGGAGGGCACCGCCCAGGAGTTCGGTGCCGGCCGCAACTCGTCGCGATTCGTATGCATGCTCCCCGGCAGCCGGGGCACGAGACCTCTTGCAGGCACGTGACCCGGACTCCGGGATACCCGGGCTCCGGCAGGCAATCCCCCGGCCTGCCGGAGCCGCCCCGGCCCCATCGGCCTCCCCCCGCCGATGGGGCCGTGTGCTGTCCGGGCGGCAGTGCCTACCGTAGGTGGGACGTGTCGTTCAGCAGCCGTACGGAGATGTTGCCGTCGGCGTACGAGTGCTGTCCGGTGCGGTGCCTACCGCAGGTGGGACGTGTCGTTCAGCAGCCGCACGGAGGCGTTGCCGTCCGCGTAGTAGGCCACGGTCGACACGGACGCCGCCGAGAGCTCCATCCGGAACAGCGACTCCGGCGGTGCGCCCAGCGCCAGCCGGACGAGGGTCTTGATGGGCGTGACGTGCGTGACCACGAGGACCGTGCGGCCGGCGTAGCGGGTGACGAGGAGGTCGCGGGCGGCTGCGACGCGGCGGGTGACCTCGGCGAAGGTCTCGCCGCCACCGGTGGGAGCGGCCTTGGAGGAGGCGAGCCAGGCGTCCAGATCGGCGCCGTACCGCTCCTTGGTCTCGCCGAACGTCAGGCCCTCCCAGGCGCCGAAGTCCGTCTCGCGCAGCCCTTCCTCGATCCGGACCTCCAGACCCAGCCGGGCCGCCACCGCGGCGGCCGTCTCACGGCAGCGGCGCAGCGGGGAGCTGACGATCTCCTGCACCGTCCCGCGGGCGGCGAAGGCGTCTGCGGCCCGCTCGGCCTGTCCGCGGCCGACGGCGGAGAGCTCGGGATCGGTGCCGCCGCTGCCGGAGAACCGCTTCTCGGGGGTGAGGGCGGTCTCGCCGTGGCGGAGCAGCACGAAGGTGGCGGGCGCGCCGAGGTCCGGGGCGACGCCCCAGCCGACCTGCGGGGTGGCCGTGGCGGCGGGAGCGGGACGGTTCAGCGCCGCCCTGGCCCTCGCCGCGCCGGCCGCCGCGTCGCCGGGCGGTCCGGAGACCGGCGGCAGCGCGTCGGCCACCGAGGACCTCGGGGTGTCGAGGTCCGCCGTCGAGGACGACGGCTCCCACTGCTTGCCGCGCTTGCCCGCGTCCATCGCCTCGTTGGCGAGCCGGTCCGCGTGCTTGTTCTCCGCGCGCGGGATCCACTCGTAGGTGACGGCTGACGTCGGCAGGATGCGCGCCGCCTCGGCCGCGAGCGGCTTCATGTCGGGGTGCTTGATCTTCCAGCGGCCCGACATCTGTTCCACGACCAGCTTGGAGTCCATCCGGACGTGCACCCGCGGACCGCCGCCGGCCGAGGCGTCCGGCACCAGCGCCTTCGCGGCCCGGAGCCCGGCGATGAGGCCCTTGTACTCGGCGACGTTGTTCGTCGCTACGCCGATGTACTCGGCGGCCTCGACCAGGGTCTCCCCCGTCGCCGGGTCGATGACGACCGCGCCGTAACCGGCGGGCCCCGGGTTGCCCCGGGAGCCGCCGTCGGCCTCGACGACGAACTGGCGCGGCTGCGTCATTACAGACCCGAGTCCGCGGTGCGGACCAGGATGCGGTGGCAGTTCTCGCAGCGCAGCACCGTGTCGCGGGACGCGGCCTTCACGTCGTTGACCTCGGTGATGTTGAGCTCAAGGCGGCAGCCCTCGCAACGGCGCTGGTAGAGGCGGGCCGCGCCCACCCCGCCCTGCTGGGAGCGGAGCTTGTCGTACAGCTTGAGCAGGTCCGCGGGGACGGAACCTGCGACGACCTCGCGCTCCTTGGTGACCGTCGCGGTCTCCGTGTCGATCTCCCGGGTCGCGGCGTCCCGGCGGGCGGTGGCGTCGTCGACCTTGGCCTGCACGGCGGCGACCCGGTCGGTCAGCTCGGTGACCCGCTCCTGCGCGGACTCGCGGCGCTCCATGACCTCGAGGACGACGTCCTCCAGGTCGCCCTGGCGCTTGGCGAGCGAGACGATCTCGCGCTGCAGGCTCTCCAGGTCCTTGGGCGAGGTGACCGCTCCGGAGTCCAGACGCTGCTGGTCGCGGGCGGCGCGCTGGCGCACCTGGTCGACGTCGTGCTCCGCCTTGGTCTGCTCGCGGGCGGTGTCGCTCTCCTCGGTCGTCGAGGCGACGAGGAGGTCACGGAGCTGGGCGAGGTCGGCCGTGAGCGACTCGATCTCGGCGTGCTCGGGCAGGGAGTTGCGGCGGTGCGCAAGCTGGGAGAGACGCTGGTCGAGGGCCTGGACGTCGAGGAGTCGGATCTGGTCGGCGGGCGCGGCGTTCAGTTGGGGGCTCCAGAAGAGTGGTGGGTGGTCCAGGGGTCGGTGACCTGCTTCGAGACATGGACCCGCAGGTCCCATCCGTGGCGGTCGGAAATCGCGTCGAGCTGTGCGGCGGCCTGCTCGCACCACGGCCACTCGGTGGCCCAGTGTGCGGCATCGACCAGGCCGAGCGACGAGTGCTGGACGGCCTCGGAGGCCGGGTGGTGGCGCAGGTCCGCGGTGAGGAAGGCGTCCACGCCCGCGGCGCGCACCGCGTCGAAGAGGCTGTCGCCCGATCCGCCGCTCACGGCGACGGTCCGTACGAGGGACTCCGGGTCCCCCGCGAGGCGGATGCCCTGCGCGGTGGCGGGCAGCCGGGCGGCGGCCCGGGCGGCGAACGCGCCGAGGGTCTCGGGGTGGTCGAGCGCGCAGATCCGGCCGAGGCCGCGGCGGCCGGCGGGGTCCGTGGGGTCCGGCACGAGGGGCCGCTCGACGCGCAGGTCGAGGGCGCCGGCCAGGGCGTCGGAGACGCCCGGGTCCGCGGAGTCCGCGTTGGTGTGGGCCACGTGCAGCGCGACGTCGTGCTTGATGAGGGTGTGCACGACCCGACCCTTGAAGGTCCCGGCCGCGACCGTCGTCGTACCGCGCAGATAGAGCGGGTGGTGGGTGACGATCAGCTGGGCGCCGAGCTTCAGTGCCTCGTCGGCGATCTCCTGTACGGGGTCGACGGCGAAGAGCACCCGGTCGACCTCGGCGTCCGGATCACCGCAGACGGTGCCGACCGCATCCCATCCTTCGGCCCGCTCGGGAGGCCACAGGGCGTCGAGCTCGGCGATGACTTCAGACAGACGGGGCACGAAGGAAAGGCTACCTGGCCTCCGTGCCCCGCATCCCATGGCCGGTCGGACCCGTGGCACCGGGCCGCCGGGCGGTCATCAATCGTTACGTCCCGGGGCCGCGCAGCGACGCGGTGCAGCGTCACGGGGCGCGGCTCGCGGCTCGCGGCTGAGCCCCGGGGCTCAAGGCGCAGGGCGCGACGCACGCCGCGTCCCGGGACGCGACGCACCGTCGCGCCACAGGACCCCGGACCCGGGACGCGGGCCCCCGGACCCGCGGCGCAAGGCGCGGAGGCCGGCGCGCGGGCCGGGCTACTTCACGAGGTCCGCGCGCAGGTCGTCGAGGACCAGGTTCGCGGCCGTGACGCCCAGGCCGAGGTACCAGGTCTCGTCGGAGACGTTCTTCGCCCGGCCCTCCTTGACGGCCTTCAGGTTCTTCCACAGCGGGTTGGCCTGGGTCGTGTCGCGCTTGGTGGCCTTCACGTCGCCGTACACACCGGTGAAGATCCAGTCGGCGTCCGCCTCGTCGATCTTCTCCGGGCTGATCTCCGCGGCGAGCTCGTCGATCTGCTGGTTCTCGGGCCGCGGCAGGCCGGCGTCGTCGAGGATGGTGCCGATGAAGGAGGCCTTGGCGTAGAGGCGGATCTTGTCCGGCAGGTAGCGGACCATGGAGATGGTCGGCTTCTTCGGGCCGATGTCCTCGCCCAGCTTCTTCGCGTTCGTCTCGTAGGCACCGAGCGCCGACTTCGCCTTGGCGGTCCTGTCCAGCGCCGCGGCGTTGAGGAGGTAGTTCTCCTTCCAGGTGAAGCCCGGGCGGATGGCGAACACGGTCGGTGCGATCTTGGACAGCTCGTCGTACTTGTCCGCGGCGCGCAGCTGGCTGCCGAGGATCAGGTCGGGCTTGAGTCCGGCGATCGCCTCGAGGTTGAGGTTGTTGATCGTGCCCACGTTCTTGGGGTCGCCCGCGTCCTTCTTCAGGTACGACGGGATCGCCGCGTCGCCCTCGGAGGGGGCGTAGCCCACCGGCTTCACACCCAGCGACACGACGTTGTCGAACTCACCGACGTCGAGCACGACGACCCGCTTCGGGGCCGCCTTGAGCTCGGTCTTGCCCATGGCGTGCGTGACGGTACGGGGGAACGTGCCCGCCGGGGCGTTGGTGCCGTACTCCGCGGTCTTCTTCGCCGCGTCGCCGAAGTCCTTGCCGCCCGTCGCGACCGCGGCCTTCTTGTCGGCACCCGCCTCGGACTTGCCCGAGGCGCCGGAGTTGCCGTCGTCGCTCCCGCAGGCGGAGAGGGACAGGGCGGCCACTACGGCCAGGCCGACTGCGGCAGTGCCGCGGCGACGAAGGGACATCACTTGCTCCACTCGAGGATCACACAGGTAATTCTTAGGAATGCCTAACCTTAGGCAACCGCATCCCATAGAGCACAACCACCCCCGCCCTCTCAGGCGAATCCGGGCATCGCCACCCTTATGTGTGAAGTGACGTGGCTCGTGTTGTTCGGCAGGAAGTGCGAAAACTAGCTTCGGTTGCCGGAGGTGATGAGTCGATGACTGTCTGCGCCATCGAGGACGGGACCGCTGAGGCGGCCGGAACCGGCGAGACGGTGGAGCCGGGGTCCGACGAGCCGGAAGAAGCCGGGGAGGCGCCGGCGGCGGCCGGGAGCGCAGCGGCCCTGCCGGAGCCGTTGCAGCCGCTGGGGCCGGTCGGGCCGGAAGGCACACCGGAACCCGTGGCGTCGGAGGGCCTGCTGGAACCCTTCGCATCGCAGGGCCCGCCGGAACCCGTCGCGCCGGAAGGCCTGCTGGAGCCCGTCGCGTCGGGCGGGCAGTTGGGGCCGGGCCCCGCCGAAACGGTCCTGCCCGCCTTCACGCTCACCGCCGACGGTGCCTACGGGGCACGGCTCACGGCGGCCCGCGACGTCGCCACCGGGACGGAACCGGGCGGCCCGGCCGCCCGGTACGCGGAGCGCTGGACGCTGGACGGCCCCGAGCCGTATGCCGTGCCGCTCCCGCTGGGCCGGCCGGAGGAGGCCGGCTCGCAGGTACTGCCGCTCGCCGACGGCCGGGTGCTGATCCGGCGCCGGGTCGCCGGCCGGCACACCTTCTCGCTGCTCTACCCGACCGGGCCCGGCACCGGTGAACTCCCGCTGGGCGCCGTCGAATGCGACGAGCTGACCCTGTTGCCGCCCTCGCCGGACGGCGTCAGCGCGTACGCCCTGTCGGTCGGTGCGTACTCCACCGGGCTCTGGCTGGTGGCGGGCGGCGCGTTCGGGCCGGAACACATCACGGACCTGCCGGGGCGCTGTTCCGGCGGGGTCTGGCTGGACCGGGTGGGCCGGCTGCTGGCCCTGGACCGGGAGCCGGCGGGCGGCGGCCCGGTGAAGGCGGTCGCGGTGGACCTGGGGCGTGGCGCCGAGATGACCCCCCTGCTCCAGATCGCACCGGACAGCAACGACCGGCTGCTGCTCGCCGATCCGGACAGCGGCCTGCTGCTGATCCGCTCCGACGCGCCGGGGCACGACCGGCTCGGCTGGGGCGTGCTGGGCAGCTGCCTGCCTGTGCGCTTCCCGGAGTGCCTGCGTCTGCCGGATGCCGCCGTCACACCGTTCGCGGTGCAGCCGGGACAGATGCTGATGCCGGAGAGCTGCGCGGTGGCCCTGCGGATCGACGGGCCCGCGGGCAGCTGGGCCGGGGTCTGGCGCCCGTCCGGCCGTCGGCTGCACCACCTCGGCGCGCCCGAGGGCTGGCTGGCCGGCAGCGGGGTCTGGTCGCGTGACGGGGTTCTCAAACTGCCGTACGCGAACGGGGACACAGCCTGCGCGGTGGCGCTCCTGACGGCCCCCGCAGACGTACAGCCCACCGGGCGCAGGGCCCCGGCGGGCTGCACGGAAAGCGGTAGGCAACCGTCCGCCGCCGTATCGCATCCTCCTGTGTGCAGACCCGTCCCCCTGGGGCAGGCACCGCTCGTGGGGCGTACCGCACCTGACTAGAGTTGGGCCGGGGATCTCACGCAATCGCGCACCGCGGTCGCCGACGGTGACCGTTCCCGGGCGGTGGTGCGAGGGCCCCGGAGACCAACACGCAAGCGATCACAACGGGGTGACTTCCCAGATGTCTGAGGCGCGATCCGACACGACCCAGACGCGTCCGCCGGGGGCGGACGCGCAACGGGCCGAAGCCGGCGGCTCCGGAAAGCACCGAGGGGGTGTGGCGACGGACGACACGGCAGCACAACCGCACGGCCGCCACCGCCGCCCCTCCGAAGGTGGCAGCAGGGCGGCCTGACCGCCGCCCAGGAGAATGAACGAGGGAAACGGGACGGAGGAGGGCCCCCGCAGCCGGCCGGGGGGGGGGGGGCCGGGCGGGGGCGGGGGGGGGCGGGGGTGGGGCCGGGGGTCGCGCGGGCACACGCCGCCGCGCAC